>NZ_JASDDD010000024.1:0-45116 GCF_030407555.1 Curtobacterium sp. APC 4022 | reverse complement strand
GCCCGAACCACTGCATCCCGTGGTTCGGGCCGGTTCCTGTTGTGCGACGCCACGCGGCGCTGCCGCCCGCGCGCGACCGCCGGACGCCCGCCGCCGCCCGCGGCCGCCGCGGCGTCAGAAGTACGTGATGCCGTGCGGGGTCCGGGGCGGGGTGAGCATCGCGCGGAGGAGCAACGGCGCCGCAGGGTCCGCCGCACGCAGCAGCCCCGCGGCCGCGAGCGTCACCGGCGAGACCGACCCGATCAACAGCGCCCCGAGGTCGGCGACGTCGAGCGCGATGTCGGAGCCGGCCACGTCCGCGTCGGGTGCCAGCCGGGTGACGGTGCCACGGGCCTCCCGGACGTCGAGGCGGTACGTGCCGGACGCGTGGCCGAGCGTGTCGGTGACCGCGATCGTGAGCGAGCCGTCGGCCGCGTACGGGCGGGACTCGAGCACGGCGGCGACGTCGAGGACGCGCAGCCAGACGTGGTCCTCTTCGTGGTCGACGTCGTAGGAGCGCGCGTCCGCCAGCGCGGCGACGATCGGGTCGTCCAGGCGTGAGCGCTTGTAGACGACGACGTCGTTGAGGTCGATGGAGAGCAGGAACTCCCACAGCGACAGGTAGGCGGCGTCGGTCGTGTACACCAGGTCGACGATCTCGACGCGGGTGTCCTCGCCGGTCTTGCCCTCGACGACCCGCCAGGTGACGTAGCCGTCGACCTCGTCGGAGCCCTCGGGCCGGTGCACGGCGGCGCGGACGTCCTTCGCCTTCTGCCCGTCGGGGCCGAACTCGCCGAACACGATCGGCCAGGTGCCGGTGTTGCGGACCATCGAGCCCGGGGTGCGGGCGTGGAAGCGAGCGAAGACGTCCGGGCCGACGCCGTCCGCCAGCCACTGTGTGGTGACCATCACGACGGTGCCGGTGGTCGGCGCGAGGAACGGCAGCGCCCGGTCGCGGCGGACGTGCACGGCCCGCTCGCGGATGGCGCAGCCGAAGCCGAACCGGCGGTAGATGGTGCCCTCGGAGGCGGTCAGCGACGCGACCGCGTAGCCCTCCGCCACCCCGCGCGAGAGCGCGTGCGTCATCATCCGGCGGAGGATCCCGCGACGACGTTCGGTCGGGCGGACGGTCACGGCGGACACGGCCTGCGTGCGGACGGCGGAACCGTCGCCCCAGCTGAGGTCCTTCGGGAACCAGGTGAACGTGCCGGCGGGCCAGGTCTCGTCCACGGACCCGGCTGCGGGTCGGTTGACGTAGACGCCGAGGAAGGTCTCCTGGTCGGCGATGAAGTGCGACGCCATGCGAGCGGCGCCCTCGTCGGACTCCGGAAGCTCGTGGAACCCGACACCGACGGCGTCCATCCAGGCGCGGGTGGTGGCGTCCGGCGCCCCCTGGTCGTCGGTCTGCGGGTGGAACTCGCGGAGGTCGTAGCGGTCGGTGGATTCGTCGTTGATCAGAGCCACGATCCGACCCTACCGGGCGGTCTCACGGCGTCTGCCGGGCGGCCTCCTGCGCGACGACGGCCGCCAGGTCCGGCATCGCCCGCATCTGCTGCAGCGGGCGGTGCATCCGCGGGTTCCGCCGGAGCGCCGGTTCCGCCCGTTCCAGGAACGCCCAGTACCCGGCGGTGAGCGGGCAGGCGTCGTCGCCCAGGCGTTTCGTCGGGTCGAACCGGCAGCCGCCGCAGTGGTCGGTCATCTTGTCGATGTACCGCCCGCCGGACGCGTACGGCTTCGTCGCGACCACCCCGCCGTCGGCGTGCTGCGACATCCCGATGACGTTCGCGGGCATCACCCAGTCGGTGCCGTCGACGAAGACATCGGTGAACCACTCGGTCAGTTCGAGCGGGTCGTACCCCCGCTGTAGTGCCCAGTTGCCGAGGACCATGAGCCGCTGGATGTGGTGCAGCCAGCCGTGGTCGCGGACCCCGTCGAGGGCGACGGTCAGGCAGACCGCGTCGACCTCCGTCGCGTCCAGCTCCCGCCACCAGGCCGGGAGGCCCGTGCCCGCCGGGTGCACCGGTCCGGCTCCGGCAGGCGGTCGCGCTGCGGCAGGTGGTCGCGCCCCGAGCGCTTCGACGTCCGCCCCGTAGTCGTCCCCGAGCCACCAGTAGAGGTGCCAGACGTAGTCCCGCCACCCGGCGACCTGCCGCACGAACCCCTCGACGCTGGCGAGCGGCGCCGCTCCCGAGGCGTGGGCCGCCAACGCCGCGTCGATCGCCTGCCGGGGGTCGAGCACGCCGAGGTTGAGCGGCACGCTGAGCAGCGAGTGCGCCATCGTCCAGTCGTTCGTCAGCACGGCGTCCTCGTACGGCCCGAAGTCGCCGAGCCGTACCGCGACGAAGTCGTCGAGCGCTGCCTGGGCCTCGTCGGGCGTCACCGCGAAGCGCCGCCGGTCGTCCCGTCCGACGAACTGCACGAGGCCGTCGCGCTCCCACCGGTCGAGGTCGGCCCGGACCTCGTCGTCGACCTCGTCCTCGGTCGGCCACCAGGGGTCCGGCAGCCCGAGAGTGGTCGCGCCCCGGGGTGGTGGCTGCCGGTTCTGCGCGTCGAGGCTGAACGCGCCACCGAGCGGGGCGTCGTTCGCCATCAGCCAGCCCTCGCGTCGCCGGACCCGTTCGTAGTGCGCCTCCATCAGGAACCGCCCACCCCGTTCGGCGGCCCAGCCGGCGAACTCGTCCTCGTCGGTGACGAACCCGCGGCTCGGCAGGATCGTGGTGCCGTGTCCCCAGTGCCGGACCTGACCGCGCTGCACCCGGGACGGCGGGTCGATGACCTCCAGGTCGTCCTGCCCGACCAGGGCGTCCCGCAGGTGGTCGACCCGGACGTGCTCGGCGCGGTCGCCCAGGTCCCGCACCCGGTGTCGCAGCGCGCTGAGCCAGAGGTGCGCCTTCGTCCGGTGCACCGGGCGTGCGGTGAAGAACTCGCGGGCCTCGACGACCACCACCGGCCCGCCGTCGTCGAACGCCGGGCCGTACTGGCCGGGGAGCAGGAGGCGCCGCCGCACGGCTGCGGGGGCGGAGTCGGTCACCCGGCAGACGCTACGCGGCAGCGCTGACGGCGGCTCGTACCCCTAGTCCGTTAGTCCGTCGCACCCGGCGGTGGGTCGACGAGCAGCCCGACCCGGTCGGCGAGGTAGTCCGCCAGCGGGACGTCGGTGCCGGCGGTCGCGGACCACCGGACGCGGGGTTCGTCGTCGCGGACGAACAGCGCCGTGTCGGCTCCGACGAGCGAGGCGTCGAGGGGGATCGGCGTCGCGCTGTGGTTCACGGTGTCCCCGGGCGCGAAGTGCCCCTTCGCTGCCGCCGCCCGGTAGGCCCGACGGACCTCGGCGGAGACGGAGACGAACTGGGAGCGCCCGGCCTCGGTCACGCGGGTGATCGACCCGGTCGCCCAGACCTGGCCCGCGGTCTCGGGGGAGGACCCGAGCAGCAGCGCACCGACCCGCCACACCCGCCCGAGGGAGCGGATGGTCGGGTCCCGGCGGATGCCGAGCACGGGCTTGGGCTCGACGTACTCGCCGAGGGCCTCGTCACGGGCTCCGGCCGCGCCGAGTCGCGTCGCCGCGTCCTCGAGCATGGCCCGCGCGCGCTGCACCCCGTCGGTCCGACCGTCCGTCACCCGCCAGAGCCTAGACCGACGCCGGCCGGGGTACGAACGCCTCTGGCGAGCACGTGCCGTACTCGTCCTTCCGGGACGCGCAGGCGGCGCTCGCCGAAGCGGGTCACACGACGCGGGAGGCCGTGCCCACCTGCTGCTGAGGACGTCGCCGGGTGTGGTCCACACCACGCTCGCGACGACGAGCGCGGCGACGTCGACGGCGCACCGTCGACACCGTGCCGGTGACGATCATCACCGCTCCGTACGCCAGGAGCAGTCCGGCGAGCAGCGGCAGGAGCCAGGGCCGCGACCCGTTCACCACCTGGTTGACGGTCCCGAGCCACGGCACGCTGTACCAGAGGGCACCGCGGATCTGCGCCGGGATGACGGGCTCGGCGTCGACCGCGTCGTTCGCGTCGCCACGGAAGACGAACTGCCGGGTGCCGTCGGACGAGGACCTGATCGCGACGACGCGGTGCGTGACGACCTCGGGGCGGCCGGACTCGAGTTGGTAGGTGACGACGTCCCCGATCCGGACGTCCTCGGGCGCGACGGGTCGGACGACCGCGAGGGTGCCGGGCGGCAGGGTGGGCTCCATCGACTGCGTGAGCACGGAGAGCGGGACGGACCCGGTGGCCTTCGGCAGGGCGACGAGGACGACCGCGAGGCCGGCGACCAGGAGCACCAGGCCGGTCCTGAGCCCGACACCGACCGCGCGGAGGACCGCGAGTGCGCCGTTCCGGACCGGTGGGGCGGCCGGGCGGGCTGCGTGGCGGGCGCGGGGCGAGCTTCCCGGCCGGCGTCGCATCGACGGACCCGAGGTCAGCGTGGTCATGCGCCGCACCGGATGGCCGGGCCGTCGTTCTGGGTGAAGAGCGTGATCGGGCCGTCCGCGACGACGTCGTCGGTCGGCTTCCCGGAGTCGTCGAGCACGCGCACGGTCACGGTCACGGTCCCGGCGTCGGGAGCGGCCGGTCGGACCTGGTCCGGCGCGAGGGTGATCTTGCCGAACCAGCCGAGCTGCTGGTCGCCGACCTGGACGCCGTCGACGAACGCGCCGTACGCCGTGGGCTTCGGGCGGTCGCCCTGGTCCCAGGTCAGCTCGATGAAGTTGCCGGCCTGGTTCGTGCACCCGAGTGCCGCGACCGAGTTGCCGGAGTTCAGGTAGAAGCCACCCCAGACCGCCGGCGACACCCAACCGGCGTTCGTCGTCGTGAGGACGATGTGCATGTTGGTGGTCGCCGAGGCCGGGGCGCCGGCAGCGAGGGTCGACCGGATGCACCAGACCGCAGCAGCACGCGGTGCGAGGGACGAGGTCAGGCTCGGCAGCGACGCCCAGGTCCCGCTGACGGCTCCGGTACCGACGGCCGTGGCATCCGTGCAGTCGTCGGTCATGGGTACGGGCCAGGCGACGACGTCGGTCGCCTGGGCGAGCGCCGTCGACCCCTCGGCGACGACGGCGGTGGTCGCCGTGGTGCCGGGGATGTTGCCCGCGTTCGTGAGCGTCACCGGGCGCGTGATCGACGGGGACGCGGGTGTGGAGGTCGTCGTGAGCGCCTCCGTGCCGGAGATCGCCGCCGCGAGCGTGCCGTTCGTGGCGCTCGACGCGGCGGTCCCGGTCGCGGTCCACAGCGCCCAGGCGACCGACGAGCCGCCACCGACGAAGACGGCGACGAGGACGACGGCGAGCACGAGCCGGACACGCGCGGTCACGGTGCCACCTGCGTCCCGGTGATCGTGACGGTGAAGTCGGTGACCGCGCCGGACACCGTCTGCGGTGCGTCGGCGTCGAGCACCATCTCGAAGCACCCGGTGGCCGAGGCCGCGACGGGGAGCGTGTAGTACCCGCTGCCGGTGTCGAACGCGGCTGGTCGGGCAGCGTAGCCCCCGAGCCCGGCACAGCAGTCCGCAGCCCGGCCGACGGGTGCCAGGCGGAGGGTCAGTTCGTCGAGGACCGCGCTGTCCGGCACCGAGGCGTACGCGACGTGCAGGGTCGTCGTCTGCATCCGGATGCCGAGCGGGACCGTCCCGCTGTTCCGGACCGAGAAGGACCCCGTCGTGCTCCGTCCCGGCGCCAGCGGCGTCGCGTACATCGCGGTGAGGGGACTGACGACGAGCGTCGCCGTCCCGGACCGGACGGTCGACTCCTGCGTGGATGCGGTGCCGTTCCAGAGCGCGTACGTGCTGCCACTGCCGACCACCGCGGTGGCGACGGCGAGCACGAGCCCGAGGCCGACCGGCCAGGCCCAGCGCAGACGACGGGGCGCGCGGTGGCGTCCCGTCGTCGGCGTGGTCCGGGTCATGTGCGTCCCCCTGGAGGCCGTGGTCCGGCTCAGGAACCCGTCGAGCCGATGGGGGTCTGCGTCAGCGTGAACGCGAGGGCACCCACGTCGACCGTGCCGCCCTGCCCGGTCGTCGCGGACTGCGGCAGGGTGATCGTGAACGTCACGAGGACGGTCGACGTCGCGGCCGAGGGCGTGACGGTGAAGACCGTCGGATCGGCGGTCTTCGTCACGGCGGCGGTGGACGACGAGACGTCGAGGGTCTTCTGGGTCGCCGCGAGCAGGTCGGCGTCGCCGGTGATGCTCTGCGGCGCGTAGGTGAGCGTCGCGCTGAGGTCGTCGCCGGTCGCCCCGACCACGAGGGTCTGCGTGAACCGGTACGTGTTGCCCGGCACCATGAGCACCGATGCGGGGTCGATCGGGTTCGAGCGGCCGTTGGTGAGGTCGGTCCAGGCGCCGTCGCGGTTCGCCGTCAGGGTCAGGGTGCCGGAGCTCACGGCCGTGGCGGCGCTGCTGGCGCTTGCGTTCCAGAGGGCGAAGGAGCCTGCACCACCGAGGAGCAGGGCGACACCCGCGGCACTCGCGATGGTGCCGGTCACGATCTTGTGCATGGTTCTGTCCGTTCCTGCGCTGGGCAGCGCTGTCGGCGTCTGGGGCGTTCGGGAGGGCCCGACGGAACGGTCGTCACCGACCTCCCCGGGTACGGGAGGGCGCGGCTGACCGGCGCCGGAAGGCCGACCCGTGTGCCCAGGAGTGAGGGATGCTCGGGCGAGGTCGTCCTGTCGTCGAACGTACCCGGGTCCCCCGAAGTGCGGACACGCCGACATCCGGTTGCAGCGGCCCCAGAACGAGGGGGCCCCTGGGGAGTCGGATCGGCGACGTCGGCTCGGCGACGTCAGCCCCGCGACCTCGGGTCAGGGC
The DNA here is from genome assembly GCF_030407555.1 of Curtobacterium sp. APC 4022. NCBI lineage: Bacteria > Bacillati > Actinomycetota > Actinomycetes > Micrococcales > Microbacteriaceae > Curtobacterium > Curtobacterium sp. APC 4022. Next base: position 38,334 of record NZ_JASDDD010000024.1, on the reverse strand, counting down.
GCGTCGGTGGTCGTCCGCTGCCGGTGTCGACCGGTCGGGCGGCCTGCCTCGGCCGGCGCACGTCGAGCGGTCCGGCGGCGACGGACCGTCGACACGACGCCCAGGGTGATCATCACCGCCGCGTAGCCGAGCAGGAGCGTGGCCGCGGTCGGGATCAGCCACGACCGGGACCCGTTCACGAACTGGTTGACCGTCCCGATCTCCGGCAGGCTGTACCAGACGGTCCCGCGGATCTGTGCGGGCAGGACCGGTCGGCTGTCGGCCACGGCGTTGTTGTCGCCCTTGGTGGTGAACGTCCGGCCGCCGTCGGACGACGAGCTCACGGCGATGACCCGATGCGTGACCACGGCCGCCTGGCCGGAGGTGATCTGGTACGTGACGACGTCACCGACCTCGATCCGGTCCGTGGCGACCGGCCGGACGACGACGAGGGTGCCCGGTGGCAGGGTCGGCTCCATCGACTGGGTGAGCACCGTCAGCGGCATCGACCCGGTGGCCTTCGGGATGACGATCAGGACGACGGCGAGGGCGGCGACGAGCAGCACCAGACCGGTGCTCAGCCCGAAGCCGACGGCGCGGAGCACCGAGACCAGCGCGCTGCGGTCGGCGGGTTGTGCTCCGGCTCGGCGGCTCCGCGAGCGCGTGTGTGGCGCACGTCCCTGCGAGGGGCGGGCCGGGTCGCGGCGCTGGTCCGGGCCTCCGGTCCGACGCCCCGCGAGGTGGGCGCTCACGACCCGCACCGCACGGCCGGACCGTTGTTCTGCGTGAACAGCGTGATCGTGCCGGTCCCCGCGTCGGTCGTCGTCGGCTTCCCGGCCGAGTCGAGGACGAAGACGTCGACCGTGACCGTGCCGCTGGTCGCGACGGAGGACGGGATCTGGCTCGGGGCGATGGTGACGCGACCGAAGTAGGACTGCTGGCGGTCGCCGATCTGGACCCCGTGGACGAACGCGCCGTACCAGGTGTCCATCGAGCGTCCGGCGGCGTCCCAGGCGACGTCGACGTAGTTGCCGCCGTGGTCCGTGCAGACCAGGGCCGGTGCCGCTGCCGCGGTGGTCAGGGAGAACGTCCCGCGGACGGCGTTCGCCGTCCAGCTGGCGTTCGTCAGGGTCACGTCGAGGGCGACGTCAGCGCGTGCCGCGGCGGGGGCCGCCGTGCCGGCGGTCGACCGGATGCACCAGACGGTGCTGCCACCGGCGCTGGTCTTCGACGTCAGGCTCGGCAGGGAGGCCCAGGTGCCGACGACCGCGCCGGACGCGACCGCGGTGCTCGACGTGCAGGCGCCGGTCGACGCGACCTGCCAGGCGCGGACGTCGACGGCACGGGCGAGGGTGGTCGAGCCGCCGGCGAGGACGGACGCGGTGGTGCTCACCGTGCCGGCGATCGTGCCGGTGTTCGTGACGGTGACGGGCGTCGTCGTGGTGGTGGTCGTCGACGAGAACGCGGTGGTCAGCGCGTCGGTGCCGCCGACCGTGACCGCGATGCGACCGACCGCGACGCTGGTGGTGGTCGACGCCGAGGCGGTCCAGAGTGCCCAGGCGGCGGAGGACCCGCCGCCGACGAAGGCCGCGACGAGCAGGACGGTGACGAGGAGTCGGAGGCGCGTGGTCACGAGGCCACCTGCGTCCCGGTCACCGTGAGGGTCACGGCCACCCCGGCTCCGGCCACGCTCTGCGGTGCGTCGGTGTCGAGGTCCATCTCGACGCAGCCGATCCGCCGACCGCCGGCCGGGACACTGCCGCTGTCGGTGCCCGAGTCGAAGGCGGCGACGCGGCCGGAGGCGCCGGCGGTGCCCGCACGGCACGCGCTGGTCGACGTGACGACCGAGTAGCGCAGGGTGACCTCGCCGAGCACGGTGGTGCTCGCGGTGCTGGTGCCGGTGACCCGCGCGGACGTCGTGACGACCCGGGTGCTCAGCGGCACGGTGCCGGTGTTCGTGACGGTGAAGGTGCCGGTGCTCGCCGCTCCGGGTGCCAGGGGAGCGGCGCTCATCGTCAGCTGGCTCACCGTGAGGGTGGCGGTGCCCGAGCGGACGGTCGAGGACGAGGTGCTCGCGGCCTGGTTCCAGAGGGCGTAGGTGCTGCTGGTGCCGAGCAGTGCGGTGACGACGGCGACGACGACCGCCACGACGAGGGCGAGCACGGTGGGCCCCAGCCAGCGGTTCCGTCGGGGTGCGCGGTGGCGTCCCGAGACCGTCGTGCTGGCGCTCATGCTCGTGTCCTCCTCGGGCGGTGTGGTGGTGCGGGCGCGTGTGGGGCGGCGCGTGCGACGGGTGCACGCGATGGCGCGGGTGCAGCGTGCGGGCAGCGCGTGCGACGGGCGGGTCGTCAGCCCGTCGCACGCGGTCGGTCACCCGGGGGTCAGGACCCGATGGCGGTCTGCGTCAGGGTGAAGGCGAGTGCGCCGACGTTGACGGTGCCGCCCTGCCCGGTGGTCGCCGAGGACGGCAGGGCGATGGTGAAGACGACCTTGACGGTCGAGGTCGCGGTGGACGGGGACACGACGAACGTGTTGGCGGTGCCGCTGGCCGGGACGACCGAGGCGCTGGTCGACGTCACCGCGAGGGTCTTCGTCGTCGCGGCGATGAGTGCCTGGTCGCCGGTGATGCTCTGCTGCGCGTAGGTCAGGTTCGCCTTGAGGTCCTGACCCGTCGCACCGACGGTGAGGGTCTGCGTGAACTGGTACGTGTTGCCGGGGACCATCAGGACGGACGCCGGGTTGATCGTGGCGGAGCGGCCGTTCGTGATGTCGGTCCAGACGCCGTCGTTGTTCGCGGTGAGGCTCAGCGTGCCGGCGCTGACGGCCGAGGCCGCGCTGCTGGCGCTCGCGTTCCAGAGCGCGAAGGACCCGGCCCCGCCGAGGAGGAGGGCGACGCCTGCTGCGCCGGCGATGGCTCCGGTGACGATCTTGTGCATGGGGTGGTTCCGTTCTGCGCCCCTGACGGGCGCGGTGAGGCCGTCGTCGGCGTTCGGGTGTGCTCGCGCACGGCGACGTGGTCGGTCCCGGGGTGAGCGGGACCGCAACCGAGGTGTGCGGGAGAGGGGCGGTCGCCGGGCTCCGAGGCGGGGAAGTTGCTCGGGCGGGCCGGACTCGCTTGATGGTCAGAGCGTACGCGTCCCCCAAAATGAGGACAAGCACGGATCAGCCTCGGAGCACCCCCAGAACGGGGGTCATCTCTCGTTCTCCGGACAGCCGTCGGAACGGGTCGGTGTGGCACAGCGGGCGGAATGCCCGCGAGGTCTGTGCAGTTGCATCGACCGGATCGAGGAGGTCACATGGGCATCGTGCGGTGGTTGTTCGACGCGCAGCTCGTCATCGGCGACCAGACGGTGCTCTGGCGCGAGGTGATCGGCAACGTCTTCGGGCTGCTCAGCGCCCTGGGCGGGATGCGCCGCAAGGTGTGGGCGTGGCCGGTCGGCATCGCGGGCAACGCGCTCCTCTTCACGGTCTTCATGGGGGCGCTCTTCGACACCCCGAACCCCGTCAACCTGCTCGGACAGGCCGGACGACAGGTCATGTTCATCCTGGTCAGCGTCTACGGCTGGTACCGCTGGACGCACCGCGCGGACGAGGCGACCACCGTGCTCGAGCCGAAGTGGGCCTCCTGGCGGGCACGTGCGCTGCTCGTCGTCGCCCTGGTCGGCGGCACCGCGGTCCTGACGCCGGTGTTCCGCGCGCTCGGCTCGTACGAGCCGGTGTGGAGCGACGCCTGGATCTTCGTCGGGTCGCTCCTGGCCACCTACGGCATGGCGAAGGGGTGGGTCGAGTTCTGGCTGATCTGGGTCGCGGTCGACCTGGTCGGTGTGCCGCTGCTGTTCTCGGCCGGGTACTACGCCTCGGGGCTGATGTACGTCGTCTACGGCGCCTTCACCCTGGCCGGGTTCTTCGTCTGGATGGTCCAGGGGCGGAAGCCCGCGGCGGCGCCGGTCACCGTCGGCTGACACGGCGGCGCGCCACCCCGGCAGCCGCGACCGTGCGTCAGCGCGAGCGCGGCAGCGCCTTCGCCCGCCGCCACCCGGCGATCTGCTTCAGGCTCACCTTCGACCCGTACTGGGCGACCGAGTGCCGGAACAGGTACTCCGCGAACCAGAGCAGCACGCCCGCGACCACGAACACCTCGACGATGCACGCGATCGTCTCGACCACCGACAGCGACCCCACCGCGTTCCGCACCATCGCGGTCACCGGCGTGAACGTCGGGAAGTACGTGAAGAACGCGGCGATCGGCGACGACGGCGTCGTCATGACGAAGAAGGCGGCGTACAGCGGGATGATCACCGCGAACAGCGCCGCCGACTGCAGCGTCGAGGCGTCCTTGATCGTCGGCACCGAGGCGCCGACCGCCACGAACAACGCCGAGGCCAACAGCACCCCACCGACGAGCAGCAGCGCGCCCGCGACCATCCGCCACGGGTCGAGTGCGAACGAGCCCACCCGCCCGGCGACCAGCGGCAGCACCACGGCCAGCGACAGCAGTCCGGGCACCAGGAACACACCGACCTGCACGAGCCCGACCAGCAGCATCGCGATGACCTTGCCGCGGATCAGGGTGCCCGCCGTGACGGTGGTCAGGATCATCTCGGAGATGCGGTTCTCCTTCTCCTCGACCACGACGGTGACCATCCGGGCGGCGAGCAGGATCACGAGCCCGAAGAACGCGGCCACGTAGAGCAGCGGCGGCACGATCGACAGCCAGCCCGGCGCGACCCGGCCGTCGGCGTAGGTGGTGACCGTCGCCTGCGGTGGGGACCGCAGGATGTGCACGGCTTCGGCGTCGTCCACCTGCGCCGCGACGCTCTGCTCCAGCACCCGTTCCGCCAGGGCCGAGTACCCGGTGTTGGCGAACAGCCCGCGGTCCGCTCCGAGCACGGTGACGGGGGTGGTGGACGGCGTCGCGGGGAACGCGATGAAGGCGTCGAGGTGACCGGCGCGGACCGCCGCACGGTCCGCCGCGGGGTCGGTCGAGGGGGACCCGCCCCACTTCGCCGCCACCTTCTGGGACACCAGCCCGGAGTGGTCGACGTAGTGGAACGGCGTCCGGGCGGCCGACCCGCTGGAGATCGCGGAGTCGGTGCCGGCGGCCTGACCGACCCCGACCAGCAGCGACACGACGATGACGACCAGCGGCAGGGCCAGGGTCCCGATCCAGAACGCGGGCTTCTTGACGGCGCGGACGAACTCGAACCGGACGACGGTTCCCAGGCGGCTCATCGCCCGGCCCCGACTGCGGTGCGGGCGGCGTCGACGTCGGCGTCGTGCCCGTACAGCTGCACGAAGATCTCGTCGAGGGGGATCCGGCGCATCTCGAACCCGGTGACGTGGACGCCGGCGGACACGAGTTCGGCGAGGATGTCCGACCCGTCCGGCGTCGCCGCCGCGGTGGGGACCAGGTAGGCGACGTGCCCCTCGTGCCGGGCCAGCCGGTACCGGTCGGACCGGGGGACCGGCCCGCTCAAGGCGACCTTCGCGACCGCCCCGCCGAACGCGTCCTGCACCTCGGGGATCGTGCCGTACGCGGCGGCCACCCCGTCCTTGAGGAGCAGGATCCGGTCGCAGAGCCGTTCCACCTCGTCCATGTGGTGGGTGACGAGGATGACGGTCGCGCCGTCCGCCTTCCGCTCGTCGACCAGGTCGAGGAGCAGCCGCCGGTTCACCGGGTCGAGGCCCTTCGTCGGTTCGTCGAGGATCAGCAGGCGCGGCCGGTCCATGATCGTGATGCCGAGCTGCACCTTCTGCTGCTGTCCGCCCGAGAGCTTGTCGATCCGGACCTTCGCCTTGTCCGCCAGTCCGACGCGTTCCAGGTACTCCGTCGACCACCGTGTCGCCGGGCCCCGGGGCATCCCGCGCAGGGCCGCGAAGTACGTCATGACGTCGATGACGGTCTCCTTCCGGTAGAGCCCGCGCTCCTCCGGCAGGTAGCCGATCCCACCGGTGGCGGGTCGGTACGGTTCGCCGTCGATCGTCAGGGTGCCGGCGGTCGGCGCGGTGATGCCGAGCAGTGCGCGGATCGTCGTGGTCTTGCCGGAGCCGTTGCTACCGAGCAGGCCGAAGGTCTCGCCGGGCGCGATGTCGAACGTCAGGCCGTCGACGACGTTCCGGTCCCCGAAGCGCATGACGAAGTCGCGGACGCTGATGCCTGCTCCGGCCACGGTGGACCCCTTCCTCGCGTGCCGACCCTACCGACGCCGTCTGACGGCCGGGAGGCGCGGCTCGCGTCGTGCGCGGTGCCTCCGGTCCGTCAGCCGGTCGCGTTCAGCCCCGCCCGCGGTCAGCGAGGCAGCGTCGCGAGCACCCGGGCCGCGTGCTCGGCGTCCGCAGCCGAGACGTCGAGGTGCGTCACGAGCCGCACCGTCGTCCGCCCGAGCTGCATCACCCGGACGCCCGCGTCGGCCGCCGCGGCGACGAACGCCGCCGGGTCGGACACCTCGGCGAAGACGATGTTCGTGTCGACCGTCGCCGGGTCGACGTCGAGCGCCGCCGCGATCACCCGGGCGTTCGCGTGGTCCTCTGCCATGCGGTCGACGTGCGAGCGCAGGGCGTACCGGGCACCGGCGGCCAGGATGCCGGTCTGCCGCATGCCGCCGCCGTAGCGCTTCCGCCAGATCCGGGCGGCGGCGATCCGTTCCGCCGTGCTGACGAGCACCGACCCGACCGGGGCGCCGAGGCCCTTCGACAGGCAGACGGACGCGGTGTCGAACCCGCCGGCGAGCTCCCGGAACGGGGTGCCCGACGCGACGTGGGCGTTCCACAGCCGGGCGCCGTCCAGGTGCAGGCCGATGCCGTGCTCGCGGGCGAAGTCCTGCACCGCGCGCACCTGGTCCGGCGGCTGGACCGTGCCGCCGCCGAAGTTGTGGGTGTTCTCGACCGCGATCGCCGTGGTGGACACCGAGTAGGCGCCGGCGTTCGGCTCGGCGATCTCGGCCACCGACCGCGCGACCAGGCGACCGCGCTCGGAGGCCCAGGTCCGGGTCGTGATGCCGGAGAACACCGCGGCCGCCCCCAGTTCGGCACGGACGACGTGGGCCTGCACGTCGGCGAGCAGTTCCTCGCCCGGGCCGACGAGCAGTCGCAGGCCGAGCTGGTTCGCCATCGAGCCGGACGGCGTGAACAGCCCGGCCTCGTGCCCCAGCAGCGCCGCGACCTCCTGCTCGAGCAGGGTGGTCTCCGGGTCCTCCCCGAAGACGTCGTCGCCGACCTCGGCCTCGGCCATCGCGCGGCGCATCGCCGGGGTCGGACGGGTCACGGTGTCGGAACGCAGGTCGATCACCGGACAACGGTAACCCTGCCGACAGCCCGCTGATGCACGCCCCGGCTACGGTGTGCGACATGCAGACCCCCGCACCCGGAACACTCCGCATCCTGCACCTGTCGGACACGCACCTGACCGGCGACGGCGCCCTCCACCAGGGCACGGTCGACACGACGGCGGCGCTCGGTGCACTGCTCGAGCACCTCGACGCCGTGCCCGGTGTCGGCCTGGTCGTCATCTCCGGCGACGTCTCCGAGGACGGCTCGCCCGAGTCCTACCGGACGGTCCGACGCATGGTCGGCGGCTGGGCGGAACGGCACGGCGCCGCGTTCGTCACGGTGCCCGGTAACCACGACCAGCGCGCCGGCTTCCGGCAGGTCCTGATCAACGGGCACGTCCTCGGCGAGGGCGGCCAGCCGCTCATGCACACGATGGAGCACCACGACCCGTCCGTCCCGGTGCGGGGCCAGTCCGTGGTGGCCGGGCGGCGGATCGTCACCGTCGACACGAGCATCCCGGGCGCCGGGTACGGCGAAGTGAGCGAGTCGGTCCTCGAGCACCTGCGCACCGTGCTCGCCGAGCCGTCCGAGCACGGGTCCGTCGTCGTCCTGCACCACCCGCCGCTGCCCGCGCCGACGTCGCTGCACGACGCGCTGAAGCTCCGGAACCCCGAGGACCTCGCCGACGTGCTGCGGGGCACCGACGTGCGCATCGTCCTCGGCGGCCACTACCACCACCACTTCGCCGGGTCGCTCGCGGGCGTGCCGGTGCTGGTGGCGCCGGGTGTCGCGAACGACAACGACGTCGCCGGCCCGTACGAGCAGGAGACCGCGCTCGTCGGCACGGGCGCGCTCGTCGTCGACCTCGCCGCCGACGGGTCACTCTGGTCGACGCCGGTCCGGCTGCCCCGTCCCGACGCCGACCAGCAGGCGCTGCACCTCGACGCCGAGGCGTCCGCGCGGATCGCCGAAGCGTTCGGCCCGGCCTGACCGGCCGGTCCCGCAGCACCACATGACGGACGGGAGGCCCGTGGCGGTGCCGCCCCGCGCCTCCCGTCCGGCCCGTCCCCAGCGGGTGCCGACCCGTCCCGACGGGTCCTCAGGATCCGGACCGCTCCCTGCGAGAACCCCACATCCGCGGACGGAGCCGTGCCGGAGGCGAGTAGGACGGACGCACGACGTCCCGAGGAGGGTGACATGCGAACTGGTAGCGCAGTGCAGTACGAGCGGTACGGCGACTTCGACGTGGTCGAGGTCGTGCCGCAGGAGCGACCCACGCCCGGGTCCGGCGAGGTGGTCGTCGAGGTCATCTCCGCCGGCCTGAACCACATCGAGCGGTTCCTCCGCGAGGGCAAGCTGCAGGACCACATCCAGGTCGAGTTCCCGGCCCGCCAGGGCGTCGACCTCGCCGGCATCGTCCGGGCCCGGGGCGCGGGCGTCAAGGACCTGCGCGTCGGTGACGAGGTCATGGGCCACGCACCCGAGGGCGGCTCGCACGCGACCTGGGTCGTGGTGCCCCGCGAGGCCGTCGTCATGAAGCCCACGCACGTCGGGTGGGAGGTCGCCGGGGGTCTGTACCTGGCCGGCTGCACCGCCGTCGACGTGGTCCGGAAGCTCCGCCTGGGACCCGGCGACACCGTCGTCATCAGCGCCGCCGCCGGTGGTGTCGGCCACATCCAGTGCCAGCTCGCCCGCGACGCCGGTGCGACCGTGATCGGCCTCGGCAGTCCGCGGAACCACGACTACCTGCGGCAGATCGGCATCCTGCCCGTCGCCTACGGGGACGGCGAGGAGGCCCGGATCACCGAGATCGCCGAGGGCCGGCCCGTCACCGCCTTCATCGACAACCACGGCGACGAGGCCGCCCACGAGCTCGCACTCCGTCTGGGCGTCGACGAGAAGCGGTTCGTCTCGTCCGAGGCCCGGCGTGACGCCGAGCTGCGGTTCCTCCGTGCCCCGGCGTCCGACCCGGAGGCGAAGGAGCTCATCCTCTTCCTGGCGAAGGCCGTCGAGGACCGCCGCGTGCAGATCCTCATCTCGGGCTTCTACCCGTTCGAGTACATCGTCGACGCCTACGAGGACCTGGCCGAGATGCACTCGCGCGGCAAGGTCGTCGTCGGCATGCAGCCCGTCGAGACCGGCGCCCGTCAGGACTGGTACCGGTCCGAGAAGGCGCGCGACCTGCGCGACCAGTACGCGGAGGAGAAGGCCGACGGGGCGGTGCCGACCAGCTGAGGACGGTCGGTCAGCCGGTGGTCCGGTCTAGCTGAGGATGTCCTTGCTGGCGAACCTGCCGTACGCCAGCGCCCCGAACACCACCAGGTAGCCGAGCTGCAGCAGGGCATTGCTGCCGAACGAGTCGAACGAGATCGGGTCGCGCAGCAGGTCGCCGAAGCCGAGCCACAGGTGCGAGAACAGGAACGGGTGCAGCCAGTCCAGCTGCGGCAGCTGGTCGAGCACCTGGGAGACGCCGGCGAGCACCACGGTCGCCGCCATCGCCCCGACCGGCACGTTCGTCAGGGTGGACGCGAACAGGCCGATCGCGACGAGCCCGAGCATCGACAGGGTGACGTAGAGCGCGAGCAGCAGGGCCCGGGCGGCGTACGACCAGCCGTCGACCTGCGTGCCGGACAGCAGCGTCACCGGGCCGATCCGGAACAGCACGGCCCCGATCGCCGCTCCCACGAGCACCACGAGGAGCGTCGCGGCGAGGCAGAAGGCGATCGCACCCGCCGTCTTCACCAGGATGAACCGCACCCGGCCGGTCGGCGCGACGAGCAGGTACCGCAGGGTGCCGTGACTCGCCTCGCCCGCCACGGTGTCACCCGCGACGACGCCGACCGTGAGCGGCAGGAACAGCGGGATCGACACGGTCAGGGCGGTGAACGCCACGAAGAGACCGTTGTTCGTGATGTCGCCGAGGAACGCCGGGCCGCCGCTGTCCTCGCCGGTGGTCAGTCGGACGGCCACAGCGATCAGGATCGGCACGGCCGCCAGGGCTCCGAGCATCGCCCAGGTGCGGCGACGCCGGAAGACGAGCGCGAGTTCGGAGCCGAGCAGGGCGAAGGGACGGGTCCGTCGTGCCGGGGCAGTGCCGCCCGCGGCGCTGCCGGTCGTCGCCGGGCGCTCGGCGGTGGTCGGGGTGGGGTCAGCCGGCGACATCGAATCCCTCTCCGGTGAGTGCGACGAACAGGTCCTCGAGCGTCCCGCCGCCGACGGCGAGCCCCCGGACCCGGACGTCGGCACGCACGAGCTCGGCGGTGATGGTCTCCGGTTCGACGTCGGCGACCAGGTCGGCGACGAGCACGTCCGAGCCGCCGTCCCGTCGTGGCGCCAGGCCGAGACGCCCGAGGACGACCGCGGCCTGCCCGACGTCGGGGGTGCGGACCGTCACGGTGCGGGCACCGGCGGAGCGCAGGTCGTCGAGCGTGCCCTGCGCGACGAGCTGCCCGGTCCGCATCACGGCGGCGTGCGTGCAGACCTGTTCGATCTCGGCGAGCAGGTGGCTCGACACGAACACCGTGGTGCCGTCGTCGGCCAGGGAGCGGATGAGGTTGCGGACCTCGCGGGTGCCCTGCGGATCGAGGCCGTTGGTCGGCTCGTCGAGCACCAGGAGTTCGCGCGGGGTGAGCAGGGCGTTCGCCAGGCCCAGCCGCTGCTTCATGCCGAGCGAGTACGCGTGCGCCTTCTTGTCGGCCGCGTGGGTCAGGCCGACGCGGTCCAGGGCGGACGCGACCCGGTCCTTCCGGCTGCGCGGGTCCGAGGTCGGGTCGGCGGCGTCGAACCGGGACAGGTTCGCGCGTCCCGACAGATAGGGGTAGAACGCCGGACCCTCGACGAGCGCGCCGACCCGGGGGAGCACCGAGCGCAGGGCCGTGGGCATCGGTTCGCCGAGCACCTCGATCGAGCCGCCGGTCGCGCTCGAGAGCCCGAGGAGCATCCGGATCGTGGTGGTCTTGCCGGAGCCGTTCGGTCCGAGGAACCCGAAGACCGATCCGCGGGGGACGGTCAGGTCGATGCCGTCCACCGCGCGCTGCTTGTGGAACACCTTGCGGAGTCCCTCGGTGCGGATGGCGAGGTCCGTGCGGACGGCGAGGTCCGTGCTGACGGCGCTGTCGGTGCCGGTCGGCGTCGTCGTCACTTGGCCGCGGCGACCAGGGCCGACACCGGCACCGCGCCCGCCAGGACCCGGCCGTCGTCGGTCAGGTAGACCGACACGAGTGAGGTCTGCACGGCACGTCCGCCGTCGACCGCGGTGGTGAGCTGGTCGAGGAGACCGGAGGCGTCCGCGTCGAGCCCGGCCTGGTCGGCGCTGCCCGCGGGGAGGGCCACGACCGTGTCCCAGCCGCTGCCCGAGACGGTCGGGCGCTCGGCGCTGCCGGCGCCGCGGTGCCGCGCACCGGAGCCCGGCGTGGCGTCGGAGAGGTCCTTCGTGCTGACGTCCGCACCGGTCGGCGGGGTGAAGTCGAACAGACGCGCGGCCGGGGCGCCGTAGTCGAGGCTGGTGAACCCGACCTGGAACGCGGGGTCCTGCTTGCCGGCGGCGGTGACGGACGCGCGGAGGGGGAGCCCGGTCTGCTGGTCGACGGCGAGCTGGACCCGACCCACCAAGGTGTCCGAGGACTTCGGCGTCAGGGTCAGCAGCCAGGCGTCGTGCCCGGCGACCGAGGTCGCGACGGGCTTCGAGACCGTGGTGGTCGGCGTGATCGCGTCGATGGCCTGCTCCGCGACGTCCGTCGGCGTCGCCGTGCCGCTGCCCGGGGTCTGGGCAGATCGGCTGGGGAGCGTCGTCTTCGTCGCGGCACGCTGCTTCGAGTCCCACGTCCACACGGTGCTGCCGTTGCGGATGAGGTCCTGCTCGGCGAGCTGCTCCGTCACCTGCACGCGCTGCTTGCTCGCTCCGTCGACGTAGACACGGGCGGTGTGCGACGCGGTGAGCAGGCTGAGGGCGTCCGAGGCGTTGCCCTCGAGCGAGGACCCGCCGGCACCGGTGGGGAGCTCCGGCAGGCCCAGGTCGCTCGTCTGCGAGAGCTTGCCCGAGTACCGCTCGTCCGAGGACTTCGCGATGCTGGCGATCACGGCCGCCGCGGTCGGGTGGTCCCCGGCGATCGGGGTGGACGCGGCCTGCGCGATGACGGGAGCGGCGACGACACCGGCCACGACGACGGGTGCGATCAGGGCCGGCAGCCAGACGGACTTCTTCATGGGTGGATCCCCTCGATGGAACGTCGGACCCCGCTGTGGAGCGCATCGGAGTCTCGAGCACGGTACGTCCGACAACCGACAGAACGCTGTGCTCTGCCGGGGGTCACGGGCAGCCGACGTGCGGCCGTCCGGCGCTACGATCACCGTGTCGTCCGCATGCCCGGTCGACGGCACCACACCCCGGGAGGCCTGCGCTCGATGTCCGACAGCACTGCGTCCTCCGACAGCACTGCGTCCGCGGGCCCGTCGGTCCCCGTCCCGGCCACGCCCGAGCAGCCGACGTCGGTGACGGTCTCCGAGGCCCAGCGCTCCCGGTTCCCGCTCGACACCGTGTACCAGGCCGCGCGGATGTACTACCTCGAGGACGCCACCCAGAACGAGATCGCGACGCGCCTCGGGGTCTCCCGCCCGACGGTGAGCCGGCTGGTGTCCGAGGCCCGTCGCGCCGGACTGGTCCGGATCGAGGTCGTCGACCCCTTCCAGGACGAGACCGTCGCCCTGGCCGAACGACTGCAGGTGGTGCTCGGTCTGCAGGCCGTGCACCTGGCGGCCGTCACGCACGCCGCGACCCTCGGTGTGGACCTGGCCGAGCCGGTCGCCGCCGCGGTGGCGGCGATGGGCCTGGCCCCGGGCGACGCCGTCCTGATGTCGTCCGGCAGCACGGTGCACGCGATCGCGCACGGGGCGATGCCGCCGATGCCGGGCGTGCAGCTCGTCCCGACCGTCGGCGGTCAGGCGGACCCGAACCAGTGGTTCCAGACGAACGAGATCACCCGAGCGGCCGCGGAGCGCTCGGGGGCGATCCCGACCTTCCTGTTCGCGCAGGCCCTGCCGTCGGAGGCGCTGCGGGCCTCCCTGGACGAGGACCCGGCGTTCCAGCACGTCGTCGGGCTCTGGACCCGGGCGAAGGGCGCGATCCTCGGCATCGGTGCGCCGGTCGTGACCCGGGACGCGATGGCCCGCGGGCTGCCGGTCGACGACGACGTCTTCGACCGGGCGACCGGCGACGTCTGCCTCAACTTCACCGGGCCGGACGGGGAGCCGATCGAGTTCCCGGGCAGCGACCGGATGGTGCGGACCTCACGAGAGGTCCTGGCCGCCGTGCCGCACGCGGTCGGCGTCGCCGTCGGTGCGGTCAAGGTGCCGAGCATCATCAGCGCCGTCCGGGGACGTCTGGTGAACGAGCTGGTCACCGACGCGGCGACCGCCCGAGCGCTCCTCGACGCACTGGCCTGACGACGGTCTGCGGCCGTCTGCGGCCGGCTGTCTGCGGTCGTCGCCGGCCGGGAGGCCCGGATCACTCAGCGCGCGTGCCGCACGTCCCACAGGTGGTGGACCGGGTCGTGGGCGTAGTAGACCGCGAGCGTCGCGACCGTGAAGCCGCTGCCGTCGGAGCGCCGTCCGGTGCGGTCGAGCTGGTCGTCACGGACACCGGCGAAGGCCTGCGCGGCCCGACGAGCCGCGGCCTGCAGGTCCTCGGCGACCGTCGCCGGGTCCTGCTCGCCGTACCGGTCGGAGACGGCGGTCGCGTCCTGGTCCCAGTTCGGGAAGAGCGGGTCGTCCTCGGCGAGCATCAGCTCGAGGCGCTCGGTCATCTTCCGGTGCACGTCGCGGACGTGTGCGCCGTACTCCAGCGGTGACCAGGTCGCGTCGTCCGGGCGCTGCCGAACGTCGTCGCGCCGGAGCTGCTCTGGCCACCCGGCGGTGTTCGCGTCGATGAGGTCGGGCACCTCGCGGATCGTCACGGCCGAGCCGTCGAAGCCGCAGTCCGGGCAGGCCGACTCGATGACCCAGGTCCAGTTCTTCGTGTCCGGTTCGATCGCCACGGCGAGAAGTTACCAGGATGTGACCGTCCCGCCCGATCCGCACGGGGCTGCTGATCGGGCATGACCCCCGTCCGGGTGACAGTGGCGAACCTGGCAGTCTCCGCTGGATGACATTGCAGTCGCTCGGTAACGTCGTCGGCTGTTGCTTCCAGGCCGGAACGACCGGCCGAGCGGACCAGAGGAGAGACGGATGGGTTCCGACCCCAGCAGTACCGAGCGCCCCGACATCCGGGAGGACGGGTCACAACGGAGTGACCGGTCGTCCGGGAGGCCCGGGCGCAGGCCTGCTCGTCGCCTCCGCGAGAGCGACGTCACCGTCGTCGACAAGGGCATGATGCGTCGGGCGGTCGGCGGCATGGTGGTCGGCAACACGATGGAGTGGTACGACGTCGGTGTGTACGGCTACCTCGCCGTCACGATGGGCCGCGTCTTCCTGCCGACGGCCGAGCCCGGGGTGCAGGTCCTCTTCAGCCTCGGGGTGTTCGCGGCGACGTACATCGCCCGTCCCCTCGGCGGCATCGTCTTCGGGCGACTCGGGGACCGCATCGGCCGCCAGAAGGTCCTGGCGACGACGCTCATCATGATGGCGGCGTCCACCGTGCTCATCGGTGCGCTACCGGACTTCGCGCTGATCGGCGTCATGGCACCGGTGCTGCTCGTCGTGCTCAAGCTGCTGCAGGGCTTCTCGACCGGCGGTGAGTACGCCGGGGCGACGACCTTCATCACCGAGTACGCCCCGGACCGCCGCCGCGGCTTCTTCGCCAGCTTCCTGGACCTCGGCAGCTACATGGGCTTCGCGCTCGGCGCCTCCGTGGTCACGGTCCTGCAGATCGTCCTCGGTGAGCAGACGATGACCGCGTGGGGCTGGCGGCTGCCGTTCCTGCTCGCCGGCGTGATCGGCGTCGTCGCCGTGTACTTCCGCCTGCGCATCGAGGAGTCCCCGGTGTTCCAGGCCACCCAGGCGGCGCAGGAGGCGTCGACCGAGGCTCGTGCCGACGCCGAGGGCCGACCGGCCACGGTGTTCGCGATGGTCCGGCAGTACTGGCGCCCGATCGTCATCGCCGTGATGCTCGTCGCCGCGTCGAACACGGTCGGCTACGCCCTGACCTCGTACATGCCGACGTACCTCACCGACTCGCTCGGCTACTCCGCCATCGACGGCACCCTGCTGACGATCCCGGTGCTCGTGCTCCTGGCGCTGATGCTCCCGCTGACCGGACGGCTGTCCGACCGACTCGGTCGACGCACGGTGATGTGGATCGGTGCCGCGACGACGATCGTGCTCGTGCTGCCGGCGTTCATGCTCATCGGCCACGGCGAGCAGTGGTCGACGCTGCTCGGTCTGGCGCTGCTCGCACTGATGACCGCGCTCTGGGTGTCGAACCAGGCGGCGTCGCTGCCGGCGCTCTTCCCCACTTCGACGCGGTACGGCGGCATGGGCTTCGCGTACAACATCGCCATCGCTGTCTTCGGTGGGACGACGCCGCTCATCGTGCAGGCGCTCCTCGACGCGACCGGCAACGAGCTGGCACCGGCGTACTTCCTCATGGCGACGAGCGTCCTCGGGGCGGTCGGGGTGTTCTGCATGAAGGAGTCCTCGCAGCGCCCGCTGCCCGGCTCGATGCCCGCCGTGGAGACCCGCGACGAGGCCCGCGAGCTCGTGCGCACGCAGGACACCAACCCCCACCTGGACCTCGGCGACCTGCCGTTCGGGGTCGTGGACGCGGCCACCCCGGTGCCGGCGGGCGAGCGCGGGCGCTGACCCGCGCCTCCCGTCCGCCTCTCCCCGCGGAACACCGGCGTTCGTCCGTCACACCGCGACCTGCGGGTGTTCGACAGACGAACACCGGTGTTTCGCAGCCCCGCGCGCGCTGCGGCGTCACTCGCCGCGCTCGAGTGCCGGCCAGACCGGGAACGGGTCGGCCCAGGACCGCCAGAGGTCCGGGCCGGCCAGCAGTTCCGACGGGGTGATGAGCGCCCCGTCGAGGGCGCGGCTGAGCCGGTCGACGTCGAGCCCCTCGCCGACGAACCAGAGCGCCTGGCCGATCGGGGCGTCCTCGTCCCAGGACGGGTTCGCGGTCGGGTCCAGGGCGAGCATCGCGCCGACGCTCGACCACGAGCCGACGTGGTCCGGTCGCGACGCCAGGCGGAAGAACCCGCGCGACCGCAGCACCCGGCCCTGTGGGCCGGCGACCAGGTCGTGTTCGACGACGTCGGCCAGCCGCGCGGGGTGGAACGGCAGCGGGTCGCGGTAGCGGAAGGCGGTCAGGCCGTCGGTGTGCCGGAACCGGAGGTCGTGGTCGGTCGACAGGGCGAGCATCCAGCCCGCCGCCCCGGCCAGGACGCGCGCGGCGGCACCGTTCGAGGCCGGCAGGTCGTCGGCGCTCCGGAGGCGCACGTCGGCGAGCACGACGGCCTGCGGCGCGCAGCGGTGCACGACGGCGACGAGGGCCCGGCGGCGGGCGACCGGCAGCCGCTCGGTGCCCTGGAGCACGATGACGGTCGCGTACTCGACCAGGGCCGCGAGTCGTTCCGCGGCGACGAAGGCGTCGTCGACGCCGGACCAGAGCAGGTGCTCGACGTCGCCCGCACGGAGGACCGACACCACGTGGTCGATCACCCGGTCGTCCCCGGTCTCGGCGCGGGCCGCGTTCGCGAGCATCATCGCCACCGCCCGGGCGTCACCCCACGCCGGCAGCGTGACGACGAGGGAGTGCCGGGCGTCGGGACCGCAGACCTCGGCCAGGTGGTCCGCCCGGTCCGCGACCGCACGGGCGGCTGCGAGCGCACTGCCCGCGGCGTGCATGCGGTGGCCGTCCGACAGCCGGGAGGCGACGCGTGCGGCATCGGCGTCGTGGAGCGCGGAGACGAGGGTGATCGGGACGGTCGACATGTGCAGTACGGTACATGAAAACCGTTCTCAACAAGGAGGCTCGTGGTGAAGGTCCGCAACTCGCTCAAGGCACTGAAGAAGATCCCCGGTTCGCAGATCGTCCGCCGTCGCGGACGCGTCTACGTCATCAACAAGAAGAACCCGCGCTGGAACACCCGGCAGGGGTGACGTCCGGGTCGATCCGTAGGGTGGGAGGCATGCGACTGCTCCTCGTCCGCCACGGACAGACCCCCGCCAACGTGACCGGCCTGCTCGACGCCGAGGTGCCCGGACCCGGGTTGACCGACCTCGGGCAGGAGCAGGCCGAGGCGCTGCCCGCGGCCCTCGGCGACCGGGGGATCGAGCGGCTCTTCACCTCGTCCATGGTGCGGACGCAGATCACCGCCGCGCCGCTCGCCCGGGCGCTCGGCCTCGAGCCCGTGGTGCTGCCCGGCCTCCGCGAGATCGAGGCCGGCGACCTGCAGGGCAAGCGGGACACCGTGTCGGTGCAGAGCTACCTGGCGGCGGCCTACGCCTGGGCGGCGGGGGACCGCGACGAGCGGATGCCGGGCGCCGAGGACGGGCACGCCTTCTTCGCCCGCTACGACGACGCCGTGCAGCAGATCGAGGCGACCGGGGCCGAGGTTGCGGCGGCGTTCAGCCACGGCGCGGCGATCCGGATCTGGGCCGCGGTGACCGCGCAGAACGTGCCGGCCGACCTCGGTCGGAACCGGCACCTGGAGAACACCGGCGTCGTCGAGCTCGAGGGATCGACCGCGGACGGCTGGCGCCTCGTGGACTGGGCGGGGGAGCCGATCGGCGGCGACGAGCTCACCGACCTGGGCGCGCAGGACCCGACCGGCGAGCGGTTCTGACGGACCCGGCCCGCGCCTCCAGTCCGACCCGCGGTCCTCGCGGTCCCCGCGCGTCCTCGCGTAACGCAACCTGGGCGGCTCCTCGCAGCATGATGTCGCTGCGGAGAACCGCCCAGGTTGCGTCGTGCGGGAGGGGTCAGGCGAGCTGCGACGCGGAGGTCAGCGGCACGATGACGCCGTGCGACTCGCGGAGGACGTCGAGGGTGCGCTGGATCTCGTCCGCGCGCTCCTCGGTCGTCCAGCCGAGGGTCTCGGCCATGACGTCGGCCAGCTCGTCGAGCAGGTCGATCGTGACGCCACCGACGAACGCGAGGTTCGTGCGGCGCAGCACCACGTCGATCAGGTGCACGGCCTGCTCACGCTCGGCGAAGTACCGGACCTCGCCACGGGTGATCGTGCCGTCGGACTCGAGCGGCTCGACCGGTCCGGTGACCAGGACGTCGACGACCTCGGCGGCACGGGTGCCGTAGCGCTCGAGCAGACGGTCGACCGTCTCGGACGCCAGGCCGTCACGGTGGGATTTGATCCACAGCGCACGCTGCCCGTCGGTGGTCGGGAAGTCCTTGCCACCGCCGATCGGCATGCCGGTCGTGTCGACCTTGCGGGTCACGCCGAGCTTCGTCGTGATGTCCGTGGACAGGTGCGCGGCGAGGGCACGGAAGGTCGTCCACTTGCCACCGACGAGCGACAGGACCGTGGCCTTCGGCAGACCCGCGATGGGGGTGTCGACGATCCGGTAGTCACGCGACACGAACCCGGGGGCGGTGTCCTCGTGGCGGGGGAGCGGACGGATGCCCGAGTAGCGGTAGACGATGTGGTCGCGGCCCAGCTCGATCTGCGGGAAGACGTGCTTCACCAGGCCGAAGAAGTAGTCGACCTCTTCCTCGGTGCAGACGGCCGGCTCGGACGGGTCGGCGTCGATGTCGGTCGTGCCGATGAGGACCCGGCCCTTGAGCGGGTAGATGAGGACGATGCGGCCGTCGTTGTTCTCGAAGAACAGCTCGCGGCCCTTCGTCGCCTCGAGGAGCTCGGGGTTGTCGACGACGATGTGCGAGCCCTTGGTGCCGCCCATGTACTTCGTCTCGCCACCGAACGCCTCGTTGGTGAGGTCGGTCCAGGGGCCGGAGGCGTTCACGACGACGTCCGCGGTGAACACGAACTCCTCGCCGGTCTCGCGGTCACGGAGCAGGACGCCACCGTCGCGGCTGCCGGCGGCCTCGACGTAGTTGGTCGCACGGGCGGTCGCGTCGGACCCGGTGCCGGTGCTGGCGGCCAGACCGTCCTTGAGCACGTCGAGCGCCAGGCGCTCCGGCTCGTGGACCGAGGCGTCGTAGTAGGTGCCGGTGTACTTGAGGTCGCGGTTCAGGGCCGGCATGTCCTGCAGCGCGGCCTTCTTGGTGCGGAAGACGTGCTTCGGGACCGAGCCGCCGTCGCGGGAGAACGAGTCGTAGATCGTCATGCCGATCTTGATGAGCATCGCGCCGCGCTCCTTCGTGGAGCGCTGCTTGTGCGTCAGCATGCGCAGCGGGGCGTTCATGATGCCGGAGAAGGTCGAGAAGATCGGCATCGTCGTCTGCAGCGGCTTGACGTAGTGCGGGGCGATGCGGATCAGGCCGTTGCGCTCCTGCACGCTCTCGCGCACCAGGCGGAACTCGCCGTTCTCGAGGTAGCGGATGCCGCCGTGGATCATGTGGCTCGACGCGGCCGAGGCGCCGGAGGCGTAGTCGCCACGCTCGACGAGGGCGACGTCGACGCCCTGCAGGGCGAGGTCGCGGAAGGTGGCGATGCCGTTGATGCCACCACCGACGATGAGGACCTGTGCGTTCGGGCGTCCGGTGAGGGCGGTGACCGTGTTCCTGGGCTGCGTCTTCTTCGACATGGTCGTTCGCATCGCTTTCTGGGGTCGATTCCGTTGGTACTCCATCGATCGTGCGCTCGTCGGAACGCGTGGGCAACCTGCGTGCACGGACGTGCAGAACGGTTGTCGCGCCTGGCGTCCCGTGGTGCGTCTGTGCGGACGGGAGGCGCGGACGGGGTTGCAGAGGTCGTGCACGTCCGTGCATGCTCGGTCCATGAGCGATGCCGCCCAGCCCGTGCGCACCCAGCAGGCCCTGCGGGCCGCACACCTCTACTACCTGCAGGACCTGACGATGGACGCCATCGCCGACGAGCTCGGCACGTCCCGCTCGTCGGTGTCCCGTCTGCTCAAGTACGCGCGGGACACCGGACTCGTCGACATCCAGATCCGCTCGCCCCTCGACCAGGCCGCCGCGCTCAGCCGCAGCATCCGTGCCCGCTTCGGCGTGCACGCCCACGTCGTACCGGTGCCGGACCACACGAGCGACGTCGACCGCCTGGAGCGGGTCGCCCTGTCGGCCGCGCGGATCCTGACGCAGTACATCGAGTCGAACATGGTGATCGGCATCTCGTGGGGGTCGACGGTCAGCGCCGTCAGCCGGTACCTCGTGCCGAAGACCACGCACGGCTCCACGATCGTGCAGGTGAACGGCGCGGCCAACACCCGGACGACGGGCATCGTCTACGCCTCCGAGATCCTCCGGCGGTTCGGCGAGGCCTACGGCGCCCTCGTGCAGCAGTTCCCGGTGCCGGCGTTCTTCGACGACCCCGCCACCAAGGCCGCGCTGTTCCGGGAGCGCTCGATCCGCCGCGTGCTCGACCTGCACGAACGGATGGACGTCGTCGTGTTCGGCGTCGGCGCCCCGCAGGCCCCGGTGCCCTCGCACGTCTACTCCGGCGGGTACCTGGACCCGTCCGACCAGGAGGAGCTCGTCACCGCGCAGGTCGTCGGCGACGTCTCGACCGTCTTCTACCGCGCGGACGGGTCGTGGAAGGACATCGGGGTGAACGCCCGGGCCGGTGCGCCGGACCTCGACACGATCAAGCGGGCACCGCGGCGCATCTGCGTGGTCGCCGGTCGGGGCAAGGCCGCGTCGCTCCGCGGAGCCCTGGCGGCGGGACTCGTGACGGACCTGATCCTCGACGAGAGCGTGGGGCAGGCGATCCTGCAGAACTGACCGGGGGTCCGGATGCCGAACGGGGGAACCCGGGGCCTGTCCCCGCTTCTGGGGCGGACGGACCGGCCAGGATGTCGGTGGCCTGATCTACCGTCGGAGCATGGTGCTCTCTCCCGAAGCCGGTCCGTCCGTCGCCCGCGGATCCGGCAGTGTCGGCCGATCCGGCAGTGTCGGCCGATCCGGCAGCGTCGGCCGATCCGGCAGCGTCGAGCGGCCCCGAGCCGTGCCGCGGCAGGACACCCGCTCCTACCGCCGACTCGCGGGGACCGACATCGACCAGGCCATGGCGTTCTTCACCGCCGACTACGACCTCACGGCCCCGGTCATCCGACGCACCCGCCCGGACACGCTCTGGGACTTCGCCGGGGTCACCGACGAGCGGATGTCGCTCCGGACCTCCCGGTTCGGTGTCGACCTGCGCAGCCAGAGCCAGTCCGACGACGTCATCGTCGCGTGGCTCCGCAGTGGCAGCAGCACCATCACGTTCAAGGGACGCTCCGTCGACCTGGTGCAGGGGGTGCCGATGGTCCTGCCGTCCGAGGTCTACGACCTGCACCACCGTGACATCGGGCTGAACCTCGTGCACCTGGACCGGAAGTTCCTGACCGACCTGGTCGGCGACGAGACCTTCGCGTTCGAACCGCTCGAGCGACCCGACCCCGAGGGACTGCGCGTCTGGCAGGAGACCGTCCGTCGGCACTCGTCGACGTGGCTGCAGGTCGACAACGAGCTCTCCGCCGTCGCCCGCCGGGACATCGCGGAGGCCTTCGCGACCGCCGCCGTCCGGGCGTTCCCGCGACGCAGCACCTGGCGTGCCGCCGTCTCGGGCACCGGACCGGAACACCAGCGCCTGCGTCGTGCGCTCGACTACGTGCACGCCCACGCCCGTGAGCCGATCGGCACCCCGGAGATCGCCGCGGCCGCCGGCCTCAGCCCGCGCGGGTTGCAGCAGTCGCTCCGTCGGCACCTCGACCAGACCCCCGGTGAACTGCTCCGCTCGGTGCGGCTCGACGGTGCGCGCGAGGACCTGCGGCGGGCCGAGCGTGACGAGACCTCGGTGGCGGACATCGCCCGCGGGTGGGGCTTCGGGCACCTCGGCCGGTTCTCGGCCGCGTTCCGGTCCCGCTTCGGCGAGCTGCCGAGCGACACCCTGCGCTCGCGCCTGCGTCGCTGACCGCAGCCGGCCGGCGTGCCGTGCTGCGTTCGGTGGGAGCGGTCTCACGCGCCGCGGTACCGAACACCGTGACACCGAACTCCGTCGAGACGGGTGATCGTTCGGTCTGACCCCAGCCGCGACGAACACGCGGCTGAATGGTGGGACCGAGCAACTGCCCACGAAGGAATCCGTCATGCGCATCGGCGTCCCCACCGAGATCAAGAACAACGAGTTCCGCGTCGCCGCCACCCCCGCCGGGGTCGCCGAGCTGACGATGCACGGCCACTCGGTCCTCGTGCAGGCCGGAGCCGGCACCGGCTCGGCGTTCACGGACCACGAGTACGCCGCGGCCGGTGCCACCGTCATCCCGGACGCGCGCCAGGTCTGGGACCAGGCCGAGATGGTGCTCAAGGTCAAGGAACCCGTGGCGTCCGAGTACCCGCTGATCCGCGAGGGGCAGGTGCTCTTCACCTACCTGCACCTGGCCGCCGACCGCCCGCTGACCTCGGCGCTCGTCGAGTCCGGCGCGACCGCGATCGCCTACGAGACCGTGCAGCTGCCGGACCGGTCGCTGCCGCTGCTGTCGCCGATGTCCGAGATCGCCGGTCGGCTCTCCGCCCAGGTCGGCGCGCACCACCTGATGCGCGCGACCGGCGGTCGAGGCCTGCTCCTCGGCGGCGTCCCGGGCACGCCGAAGGGTCGGGTCGTGGTGATCGGCGGCGGGGTTGCGGGGGAGCACGCGGCGACGATCGCGCTCGGGATGGGTGCCGAGGTGACCGTCTTCGACATCAGCCTGCCGCGCCTCCGGGCCCTCGACGCGCGGTTCGACGGCCGGGTGACGACGCTCCGGTCGAACCCGCTCGCCATCGCCGCGGCCGTGGCGGACGCCGACCTGGTCATCGGGTCGGTGCTGATCCCGGGAGCCTCGGCGCCGAAGCTCGTCACCGACGCGATGGTCGCCGACATGCGAGCCGGTTCGGTGCTGGTCGACATCGCGATCGACCAGGGCGGGTGCTTCGAGGGCTCGCGGCCGACCACGCACGACGACCCGACCTTCCGCGTGCACGACGCCGTGTACTACTGCGTGGCGAACATGCCCGGAGCGGTACCCCGCACCAGCACGATCTCGCTGACGAACGCGACGCTGCCGTACGCCGTGGCCATCGCGGACCAGGGGTGGGAGCGGGCGCTCGACGCGGACCCGGCTCTCGCCCTCGGCCTCAACGTGCACGCGGGGCGGGTCACGAACGAGGCCGTCGCCGCCGCACACGGGTTGGTGGCTGCCGGGCGCTGAGCCTGCCGGGGGCCCGGCGACAGGGCGGGGTGAGGCGCGCCTCCCGACCGTGCCCGGGTCCGACGCCCGCGCCGGGCGTCGGCCCGACCGGGTCAGGCGGCGCGCAGTGCGGCCGGACGTGCCGCCCAGCCGGCCCGCCCACGGGCCACGAGCGTCACCACGACGACCACCACGGTCGCACCGACGGCGGTGACGGCGGTCGGCACCGAGACGAGCGGCCCGTCGAGGCGGGCGACCGCGACCCACGCCAGACCCCAGCCGAGCGACAGGGTCGGCGAGATCCGCCCCCGTCCGGTCACGGCGACGAGGACTCCGACCAGGCCGGCGACCGCCGCGACGACGACGCCCCAGACGTCCTGCCCGAGACCGAACCCGCGGAAGCCCGCTGCTGTCAGGACCGCGGCCGTGTTCGCCGCCGTCGCGACGCACACCCAGCCGAGGTAGAGCCCGAACGTGCCGTCGGTGATGACCGCTTCGAGGCGACCCGACGGCCGCGTGCGCCGGAGCACCACGAAGGCCCAGGCGAGCACGCCGAGCAGCGCGACGATGATCGGTTCGCTCAGCCACAGGTACCCGAACTGCACGGCCAGGATCCACGCCGCGTTGAGCAGCAGGGACAGTGTCGCGGGCACGGCGAGCCGGTCGTGGCGGGCGCGGTCGGCGGTGCGGGGGAGGAACTGCCACACGGCGAACGCGATGAGCCCGACGTAGATGACGCTCCAGATCCCGAACGCCGGGCCGCCCGGGGCGATCGCTGTCGACGAGGCCGACAGTGCTCCGTCCGCTGCCTCGGCGATCGGGGTGCCGCCGGCCGCGCCGGACCCGATGAACGAGCCCACCACAGCGACGACGGCGCTCACCGCGATCACGATCTTCCGCATCCACCGCATGGTCGTTCCTTTCGTCAGCATGCTGAGGACCTGGACGCTACGCCCTCCCGCCGTCGTTCGCCCACCCGTTGCCCAGGGTGCGTACGGTGGTGCCGTGACCGTCGAGTTGAACACCGTGTACGTGGACCGCATCGCTCCGACGGCGAGCCACTCGCTCGACGACAGCTTCCGGATGATCGAGGAGCACGGAGCCTCCGCGTGCATCGTGCTCGACCGGCCGGACGCGGTCGAGCTCGGGGACGTCGCCGTCGCCCTGGGGCTGCACGAGCTGGCGGTCGAGGACTCTGCCGAGGGGCACCAGCGGCCGAAGCTCGAACGGTACGGCTCGACCCTCTTCGCCGTGTTGAAGCCCGCCGTGTACCGCGACGCCGAGGAAGAGGTGGAGTTCGGCGAGGTGCACGCCTTCGTCGGTCAGGACTTCTTCCTGGCCGTCGTGCAGGCCGACCCGCGCGGCCCGGGCACCGTCCCGCGCGCGCTGCAGCGGATGAGCGGCAAGCCCGGCCTGGTCACCGCCGGGTCGCAGGCGCAGCTCTGGGCGCTGATGGACTCGATCGTGGACGACTACCGCCCGGTCATCGACGGCCTGGAAGAGGACATCAACCAGATCGAGGGACAGCTGTTCTCCGGTTCCGCCGGGGTGTCCCGCCGCGTGTACGAACTGTTCGGCGAGGTCGTCGACTTCCAGCGGGCCGCGCGACCGCTCATCCGGATGATCGAGGACCTGCACCGCGGAGCCGAGAAGTACCACCTGCCGGTCGAGCTGCAGCGACGCTTCCGTGACGTGCTGGACCACGCCATCCGGGTCGTCGAGCGCCTGGACACGTTCCGGCAGCTGCTGCAGAACGCGCTGACGGTCGACTCGACCCTGGCCGCGCAGAAGCAGAACGACGACACGAAACGGATCTCCGGCTGGGCGGCGATCCTGTTCGCACCGACCCTCATCGCGGCGATCTACGGCATGAACTTCACACACATGCCCGAGCTGTCGTGGACCTGGGGCTACCCGCTCTCGATCCTGGCGATGGTGCTGTTCGCCGCGGTCCTGTACGCCGTGTTCAAGGCCAAACGCTGGTTCTGAGTGCGCCAGCCGCTGGTTCTGAGTGCGCCAGCCGCTGGTTCTGAGTGCACCAGCGCGTCGGGTTGCGGCGCACCGCCCGGGACCGGGAGGCTCGTCCCCGTCCGTCCGCACCGAGGAGACCCGATGTCGCAGCTCCCCACCGTCCCCGTCCACCTGAGCGCCGGCGGCGTCTCCCTGGTGCTCGACTGCTCGGACGGCCGCCTGCCCGCCGTCGTGCACTGGGGTGCCGCCCTGGGGGAGCTGTCGGACGCCGAACTGACCGCGCTCGCCCAGGCCGACGTCCTGCCGCTGCAGCCGAGCACGCCCGACGTCGCCGTCCGCCTCAGCGTGGTGCCGGAGGCGCACACCGGCTGGATGGGTCGACCGGGCCTCGTCGGACACCGCGACGGCGCCGACTGGTCGCCCGCGTTCACGGTCTCGGACGTCACCCGGACCGGCGACGTGGATGCACTCCAGCGCCTGGTCGTGGACGCCGCGGACGAGGTCGCCGGGCTGGCGCTCCGGATCGAGATCGAGATGCTCGTGTCGGGCCTGGTCCGTCTGCGCGCCGCGGTGACGAACACCGCCGACGGCACCTACACGCTCGACGACCTGACCGTCGCGCTCCCCGTCCCCGGCCGGGCCCGCGAGGTCCTGGACTTCGCCGGGCGCTGGGGCAAGGAGCGCACTCCGCAGCGCCACGAGCTCGTCGTCGGCACCCACCAGCGCGAGGGCCGTCGTGGTCGCACCGGTCCGGACGCCGCCACGGTGCTCAGCGTCGGGACGCCCGGGTTCGGCTTCGCGAGCGGCGAGGTGTGGGGCGTGCACGTCGGCTGGAGCGGCAACCACCGCCACCACGCCGAACGGGTCAGCGACGGACACCAGGTCGTCGGCGGCGGCGAACTGCTCCTGCCCGGCGAGGTCCGGCTCGAGCGCGACGCCACCTACTCCGGCCCGTGGGTGTACGGCGCCTACGGGGAGGGCCTCGACGCGCAGGCCCGCCGCTTCCACGACTGGCTCCGGCAGCGACCGCAGCACCCGAGCCGCCCCCGCCCGATGACGATCAACGTCTGGGAAGCGGTCTACTTCGACCACGACCTGGCGCGCCTGACCGACCTGGCCGACCGTGCAGCACGGATCGGCGTCGAGCGGTTCGTCCTCGACGACGGCTGGTTCCGGGGCCGCCGCGACGACCGTGCGGGCCTGGGGGACTGGTTCGTCGACGAGGACGTGTGGCCGGACGGGCTCGCCCCGCTCGTCGACCACGTCCGGGCGCTCGGCATGGAGTTCGGGCTCTGGTTCGAGCCGGAGATGGTCAACGAGGACAGCGACCTGGCCCGGGAGCACCCGGAGTGGATCATGCAGGCGGACGGTCGGCTGCCGGTCCGGGCCCGCAACCAGCAGGTGCTCGACCTGGCGATCCCGGCGGCGTACGAACACGTCCTGGACCGACTGACCGCGGTGATCGGCGAGGTCGGCGTCGACTACGTCAAGTGGGACCACAACCGCGACCTGGTCGAGGCCGGCACCCGCGGCGCCGGTGCCGCCGTGCACGAGCAGACCCTCGCCGCGTACCGGCTGATGGCGACGTTGAAGGAACGGTTCCCCGCGCTCGAGATCGAGTCGTGCTCGTCCGGTGGCAGCCGCGTCGACCTCGGCGTCATCGAGCACACCGACCGCGTCTGGACGTCGGACTGCATCGACCCGCTCGAGCGGCAGCAGATGAACCGGTGGACCATGCAGCTGCTGCCCGCCGAGATGCTCGGCTCGCACATCGCCAGCGGCACGAACCACACGACCGGACGGCAGCACACGCTGGCCTTCCGCGCCGGCACCGCCCTGTACGGGCACCTCGGCATCGAGTGGGACCTGGCACGGGCGACCGAGGCCGAGGAGCGCGAGCTCACCGAGTGGATCGACACCTACAAGCAGGTCCGGCCGCTGCTGCACGGCGGCGACCTGGTCCGGGTCGACCAGGCGGACGACACGCAGCTGGTCTACGGGTCGGTCGCGCCGGACCGCCGGCAGGCCCTGTTCTTCCTGGCCGTCGTCGGCCGGTCCGAGGTCAGCCCGCGCGGTCGGATCACGTTCCGTGGCCTGGACCCGGAGACCCGGTACCGCGTCGACCCGCTCGTCATCGGCGACGTCCCCGGCCTCGAGCCGGCACCGTGGTGGTCCGGCGACCGCGTCTTCTCGGGCCGCGCGCTCGAGGTGGTCGGCGTCCAGGCCCCGATGACGTTCCCCGAGACGGTGGTGCCGTTCCGCGTGACGGCCGTCTGACCACCAGGCCGGGAGGCCCGGATCACCACCCACAGGTCGGGACCGGTCCGCCGGTGGTGGGCCGGGCCTCCAGATCGTCTCAGCGGAGCGCTCCCACTACGCTTGCCGACATGCCACACAACGGTCACGCCAGCCCGGCCTGGGTGCTGAAACTCGCCGTCGTCACCGCGCTCGTCGGCGTCGCCGGCGGAGCCGCGGGGATCGCCGTGTGGCTCGCGCTCCAGCTCATCCAGTTCGTCGCCTTCGGGTACCCGTTCGCCGGACACCACGAGGCCGCCGACGCGCCCTCCGGGCTGAACCGGTTCCTGGCGGTCCTGGCCGCCGGCGTCCTCACCGCGCTGGCGTGGTGGGCGATCCGACGCTGGGGTCGACCCGTCGTCGGTGTGCCCGCGGCGGTCGGCGGCAAGCGGATGCCGTCGCTGGTGACCCTCGGCAACGCGGGCGTGCAGATCCTGGCGGTCGGGCTCGGTGCCTCGATCGGCAAAGAGGTCGCACCGCGCGAGATCGGTGCCTGGGCCGCCCAGCTGCTGACGGTCCGCGCCGGCCTGAGTCGTCGTGAGACGAAGGTGCTCGTGGCCTGTGGTGCGGCTGCCGGCCTCGCGGCGGTCTACGACGTCCCGCTCGGCGGCGCCCTGTTCGCGGTCGAGGTCCTGCTCGGCGAGCTCACCCTGGCCACCGCGCTGCCCGCGTTCGCGACGAGTGCGGTCGCGGCGTTCGTCGCCCGGCTCGTGATCCCGGACGAGGTGCTCTACCACGTGCCCGCGATGCACCTCTCGCCGTCGTTGCTCGTCTGGGCGGTCGTCGTCGGACCGCTGCTCGGGTTCGCCGGTGTCGGGTTCGTCAAGACCACGAACCGGCTGCAGGGCATCGCCCCGACCGGGTGGAAGCTCCTCGTGGTGCTGCCGGTCGTCTTCGCACTCGTCGGCCTGGTCGCGGTGCCGTTCCCCGAGGTGATGGGCAACGGCCGGGCGCTCGGCATCGCCGCGATGAACGCCGACCTGGACGGCCCGACCCTGCTCGGCATGGCACCACTCCTGGCGTTGCTGGTGCTCGGCCTGCTCAAGACCGTCACGACGGCCGCGACGATCGGCGCCGGTGCGGTCGGTGGCACCCTGACGCCGTCGATCGCGATCGGGTCGGCGCTCGGCGGGTTCCTCGGCGCCGCCTGGCTGCTGCTCTGGCCGGTGGACGGCGGCAGCATCGCCTCGTTCGCGTTCATCGGCGCGGCCGCGTTCCTGGCGACCACCATGCGGGCCCCCTTCACCGCTCTCGTGCTCGTCGTCGAGTTCACGCAGCAGGGGACCGACATCCTCATCCCGTCCCTCCTGGCCGTCAGCGGGTCGGTCGCCGTCGCGTACGTCCTGGCCCGCCGCCGCAGCGCCCAGATGACCTGAGCCGGACCGAGCACACGTTCGGTGGTTAGCATCGGCGCCAGGACGCGGGGCACCAGGCGCCGCGGCGAAGTGAGGAGCCGGTCATGGCGGGGTTCGACGACATCGCGAAGAAGGCCCAGTCCTTCCTGCAGGACGGCAAGGTGCAGGACGCGCTCAAGAGCGAGAAGGCCGAAGGCGTCAGCGACAAGGTGTTCGACGGCGTCGCCGACGCCGTGAAGAAGGCCACCGGCGGCAAGTACGACGACAAGAT
Source organism: Curtobacterium sp. APC 4022 (assembly GCF_030407555.1). NCBI lineage: Bacteria > Bacillati > Actinomycetota > Actinomycetes > Micrococcales > Microbacteriaceae > Curtobacterium > Curtobacterium sp. APC 4022. The sequence goes on along the minus strand of NZ_JASDDD010000024.1, from coordinate 8,952 downwards.
CGACAAGGCCCGCGACGAGGCCGACAAGCGCATCGGCAACGAGTAGCGCCAGCCGCACGACGACCGCGCGGTGCTGGTCCGACTGGACGTCACCGGGAAGAACGACCACGATTGACGGGTTGTCTCCCGCGAGACGCACAGGAGGGCCAGCACCGTGACGATCGTTGCACCAGCGCCGACGGACGACACCGTCGAACCGCTCACCGAGGACGAGGTCGCCCGCATCCGGGCCGACTTCCCGATCCTGCAGCAAGAGGTGAACGGGCAGCCCCTGGCCTACCTCGACTCCGGGGCCACGGCCGAGCGACCCGTGCAGGTGCTCGACGCCGAGCGACGCTTCCTGGAGCACGACAACGCCGCCGTGCACCGCGGAGCGCACACCCTCGCCGCGCTGAGCACCGACGCCTACGAGGACGCCCGCGCCACGGTCGCCCGGTTCATCGGCGCCACCAGCCCGTCCGAGGTCGTCTGGACGGCGAACGCCACCGACGCGCTGAACACCGTCGCGTACGGCCTCCGCAACGCCAGCGCCGGCCGCGGTGGCCCCGAGGCCGACCGCTTCCGACTCGGTGTCGGGGACGAGATCCTGGTCACCGAGGCCGAGCACCACGCAAACCTCGTGCCGTGGCAGGAGCTCGCCGTGGCCACCGGTGCAACGCTCCGCTGGGTGCCCGTCGACGACGCCGGCTGCTGGACCGCGGCCGACGCCCTCGCGCTGGTCACCGACCGCACCCGGGTCGTCGCGATCTCCCACGTCTCGAACGTCACCGGCATGATCGCCCCCGTCGCCGAGGTCGTCGCCGCCGCGCACGCCGTCGGCGCCCTCGTCGTCCTGGACGCCTGCCAGTCCGCACCGCACCGGCCGCTCGACGTCCGCGCGCTCGACGTCGACTTCGCCGCGTTCTCCGGGCACAAGATGCTCGGTCCGAACGGCATCGGTGTCCTCTGGGGCCGCCAGGAGATGCTCGACGCGCTGCCCCCGTTCCGCACCGGCGGCTCGATGATCACGACCGTGACGATGGAGCACACCGACTTCATGCCGGCCCCCGAGCGCTTCGAGGCCGGCACCCAGCCGGTGTCCCAGGCCGTCGCGCTCGCCGAAGCCGTCCGCTACCTGGAACGGATCGGCATGCGGCGGGTCCAGGCGCACGAGGAGCACCTGGCGCAGCGGATGCTGACCGGCCTGGCCGCCGTGCCGGGAATCACGGTCGTCGGCCCGCCCGCCGGGGTCGCCCGCAGCGGCCTGGCCGCGTTCGTCGTCGACGGGGTGCACGCCCACGACGTGTCGCAGTACCTCGACGCGCAGGGCATCGCCGTCCGCTCGGGCCACCACTGCGCCCAACCGCTGCACCGCCGGCTCGGCCTGACCGCCACCAGCCGGGCGAGCACGTACGTGTACACGACCGAGCAGGACGTCGACCGCTTCGTCACCGCCGTCGCCGAGATCCGCGGGTACTTCGGTGCCGACGCCGAGGACGCCTCGTGAACAGCCTGGACAGCCTGTACCAGCAGGTCATCCTGGACCACGCCAAGGCCCGGCACGGGGACGGCCCGCTCGAGCACGCCGACGCCGAGCACTTCGAGCGGAACCCCACGTGCGGTGACGAGATCACCGTGCGGGTGCGGCTGGAGCCCGGCACCGACCGCATCGCCGAGGTCGCCTGGCAGGGGGACGGTTGCTCGATCTCGATGGCGTCCGCCTCGGTCCTGACCGACATGGCCGTCGGGCGGACGGTGCCGGAGCTGCTGGCGCTGACCGAGGAGTTCCGCACGATGATGCGCTCTCGCGGCGTCGGTGAGCCGGACGAGGACGTGCTCGAGGACCTCGTCGCGTTCCACGGGGTCTCGAAGTTCGTCATGCGGGTGAAGTGCGGGATGCTCGCGTGGGTCGCCGCCGAGACGGCAGCGCAGCAGGCGGTCGCCGCGCGCTGAGCGCCGGCGTGCCGCTCGCCAGCCCGCCGGCGTGCGGGACGGTCGGACCACCGGACGGGAGGCGCGGTGCCAGCTGGCACCGCGCCTCCCGTCCGTCGTCGGTGCGTCCGCGACCGACCTGTTGACACACGTGGTGCAGAGTGCAATCCTCGCCGTGTTGACGTTGCCATCACCGGTGGGGGAACGGTCAGGCTGCGTCGACGACCCCAGGACGACGGCGTCCGGGGTGCTCCGAGGACGGAGCAGGAAGGAACACCATGACCATCCACACCACCACCTCGACGGACGGCAGGGGCCGACCGACACGAGGGCGTCTCCGCCGCATCGCGACCGTCGTCACCGCGGTCTGCGCGGGCGTCACGGCACTCGCCCTCGCGGTCCCGACGACCGCGTCCGCGACACCGGCGTCGACGACCGGCACCTCGGTCTCGGCTGCCCGCCACGGCCACGACGCCCAACCCGACGCCCGGCTCGACCCGACCCGGTTCCACGGCGTGAACTGGGCCGACCCGCGCGACAACTACGTCAACGGACCCGTCGTGCTGTCGGGCCTGTCCACCTCGGACGACTACCGGACCACCTACCGCAAGGCCGACCGCGTCATCCGCGAGTTCCGGAAGGACCTGGGCGCCGACACCGTCCGCCTGCCCGTCAACCCGTACTCCGTCGGCACGACCTGGTGGAACTCCTACCGCGCCGTCATCGACGCCGCCCGGCACCGGGACGTCAAGGTCGTCCTCGGCTACTGGGAGGGCAGCGACGCCAGCAAGGACGGCAAGGTCGACGACCCCGCCGCCTGGTGGGGCATGTGGGACACCCTGACCCGCACGTACAGCCACGACTCCGGCGTGTTCTTCGAGCCGATGAACGAGCCGTTCGGGTACGCCCCGGCCGACTGGGTGCAGCTCGCCACGACGTGGGTGCAGCGCTACACCGCGCAGGGCATCCCGCGGGACCGGGTGTTCGTCAGCGGCACCGGCTACAACGACCACGTCGACGCGATCTGTGCGGCCCCCGCCCTCGACGGCACCTACGTCTCGCAGCACTACTACGGCTACTGGGGCACCCGGGACGCCGCCGAGTGGAAGGCCGACTTCGAGAGCCGACTCGGCGACCAGGCGTGCTCGAACCGGACCGTCCTGGACGAGTTCGGCGTGCCGATGACGACCGGCCTCGACTACCGCGGTTCCGCCACGACCGGCAACGCCGACGCGGACAACTCGGTCGCGTTCCTGCAGACCGTGACGACCGTCGCACGGGAGCGGCACCTCGGCGCGGTCTACTGGCCGGGGCTCCGGACGGACGACACCTACAGCCTCGAGACCGTCCGCGGCTCGGGTCAGAACCTCTCGCTCCGTGTCACGAACGACTCCGGGCTCGCGCTGCTGCACTGGGCGTGGGGTGAGGGGCGCCGGGCGCCCTTCGCGGTTCGCTGAGCCGGGTGCTCGGCGGTCCGGTCCTGCGTGACTGACTGCATGGCTGACGGACGGGAGGCGCGGTACCAGCGGGTGCCGCGCCTCCCGTCCGTCGCGTGCCGGTCCGGCGGGTCGTGCGTCCGGCTGGTCGTGTGTCCGACCGGGCCGGCGTCGCTCGGGTGCAGCAATGCCGTCGGCGATCGGCGATCGGCGATCGGCCATCGGCCATCGCGACCGACGGCGAGCAGCAGCACCTACGATGACGTCGATGAGCGACATGGGAACGGGTGAGCGCGGGGTCGTCGCGGCGATGTGGGTCGCACTCGTCCTGGGCTGCGGGGTCGTCGTCGCGATGCTGTGGTTCGGTGCGTTGCTGGACGTGTTCACCCTCGGGGTGATGCCGACACCGGCCGCGACGGCGAGTGGCCGCGCGAGCCTGAACGCTGCGGCGGTCGTCAGCGTTGCGGCAGCGCTCATCACCGTGGTCCTGGCGGTCGTCCTCCTGCGGCGAGGCGTGCACCGGGTCGGTGCCGCAGTCGCGTTGGTCCTCGCGCTCTGCGCTCCGTGGGTTCCGGTGTGGATCGCGATGAACGGCGTCCTCGCCGGCGAGTGACCGGGCGGGAGGGCAGCGTTACCCTGCAGTCCGTGACGGGTGACGGGACGGGCGAGCGGGTCGTGTTCCTGCACGCCTCGAACCGGAGTCCGGACCGGGCCTGGTCGGCGGTCGGCGAACTGCGCGGTGCGCGGTTCGCGGTGATGCCCGGATACAGCGCGGACGGGCCGGCCACGTTCGACCAGGACCGCTGGGAGGCCCTGCTGCTCGAGGCGTGCGATGCCGGCGCGACCGTGGTGGCGCACTCCTTCGGCGGGCCGGTCGCCATGCGTGCCGCCGCTCGTCGTCCGGACCTGATCCGGGCGCTCGTCCTGTTCGAGCCCGCCGCCTACGCCCTGGCGCGGGGGAACCCGGAGGTCGAGGACCACATCCGTCGGGTGCAACCGGTGCTCGACCGGGCGGCGACGCTCCCGCCGGCGGAGTTCGCCGTGGCCTTCGCGGCGGCACTCGCAGGGCAGACCATCGCACCCCCGACGGACTCGGCCGACCTGCTCGCTGCCGAGCGGCAGCGCCGACTGCCCGGCCCGTGGAGCCTCGATACCCCGGAACGGATCGGTGTACCAACCCTGGTGGTGACGGGCGGGTGGAACGACGAGTACGAGGCCATCGCCTCCCGGATCGTCGGTGCCCGTCACGTGACGCTCGCCGGGCACGGACACCGGCCGCAGGACCATCCCGACGCAGTCGGGGCCGTCCGGGCGTTCCTCGACGAGGTCTGACCCTCAGCCCGCGTCGTCGGCGGCTGCCTGGATCTGGTCCGTGCCGCGGAGCGACCGGACCATGCTTTGCAGGAGGCGCCGGGCGGCCGCTCGGTCGTCCTCGTCCAGGTCACTGAGCATCCGGTCCTCGACCGCACGGACCGCCGCCGTCGCTGCGGCGAGGTCCCGACGTCCGCGCTCCGTGAGCCGCGCCGGCATCACCCGGCCGGAGCGGGCCTCCGACGGGCGGGTGACGACGCCGTCCCGCTCCAGGGTCTGCAGGAGCACGTTCATCGACTGCCGGGTCACGAAGGTGCCGCGGGCGAGCTCGGAGTTCGAAGAGCCCGGACGCTGCGCCAGCAGTTCCAGGCACGAGTAGTGCGTGACGGTCATGCCGAGCGGGCGGAGCACGGCCTCCATCGCGGTGCGGAGTGCGGTCGCGGTCTCCTTGAGCAGGTAGCCGATCGAGTTCGGCAGGTCGATGCCGGGTCCGTCTTGACTCATGTCAGCAGTCTGACATACGCTCCCAGATGTCAGACAACTGACATCGACACGAGGAGCACCCATGCCCGTCACCGGCCCCGACTTCGTCTCCCTGCAGGTCCGCGACCTCGACGCCTCGCAGGCGTTCTACGAGCGCTACCTCGGCCTGGTCCGCTCACCCGCCGGACCTCCGCACGCCGTCGTCTTCACCACGACGCCGATCGCTTTCGCGCTGCGGGACGTCGTCCCCGGCATCGACCTCGACGCCGCCGACCAGCCCGGTGTCGGCGTTGCACTCTGGTTGCACGGCACCGAGGTGCAGGCGATGCACGACGCCCTGCAGGCCGACGGGCACCGCATCGTCGCGAGCCCGATCGATGGGCCGTTCGGGCGGACGTTCACGTTCGCCGACCCGGACGGGTACCACGTGACGGTGCACGACCGGGCGTGAGTCTGGGGAGGGTCAGTCTGCGCGGGCCGGGTCGCTGCCCGGGCCGGTGGTGGCATGCGGCGTCAGGTCTGTGACGAGCGGTCACCATAGTGAGGACTGCCAGATCGAGCCGAACGTCCAGCTGCTGACACCGACCCACCCCACTGATCCGGAGCTGCGCCGCGACAAGGTCGAAGCAGCCCTCCCGATCAGCATCGGGAACGACGTGTGGCTTGGAGGCGGTGTCATCGTCGGCCCCGGCGTGAGTATCGACGGCGACAGCGGCGCCGGCGCCAGCGCCGGCTCCGTCGTCGTCCATGACCTGGTTCTGATCGGTCGAACTGACCCGCACGAGGCGACCGCTTGCGTCCTGTGTTGCGTCATGTCTGGACCTCCGCACAGATCTGTGGCAGAAGGGGTCAAGCGGACTCTAGAACCACGTGGACAGGGCTCTCGACTGCCTGTCGCGCTGGAGCATACCCCAAGGCAGCACCCGTGCCGGCGTAAGCAGAAGAGGTGGGCGTTCGGCAAGAGGTGTGAGTCGGTCCAACGCTAGGAGGTTGATTCCGCCCGTCGCGCGACAGGATGCTTTCGGACCCTTGTTCCTAGTTCGGGCTCCGGCTGTTGCAGCGAATCGAACTCGCAGCGGCCACGTCACCCGCCTGCGAAAACGATTCATACTCACTAGGGTTGACGCATGAGTGAAGTGACGTTTCTTAATCAGCGGGAACCGATTGATGAGCCTGGTCGGGCCCTGGCGGCGGTTGGCCGGTCGGTCTTGCGCGCGCTCTTGGACTCTCTCAGCGCGGCCGATCTCACTGACCTGAACGCCACCGCGGGTGAAGTGACGATGCGCCAACTGGCGAAAGTTGGTCGCATCGACCGAGACAAGGGGATGCAAGGAGACGGCTTCGAGTGGGCTGTTCACGAGGCCATCGTCGGAGGCGAGCTGAAGGTCACGGAGCCAATCGCTGCCGCCTTAGCCAAAGCGTCGCCGTCGTTCAGGTCGATGAGTGATCCCACTTCGCTTCTCTTCGGGTACGAGCGTGCAAAGTACCTAGGTTTCCTAGAGGCAACGGTTAAGGCGGCAGGTAATCAGGCGGTGCTTCTGCCTGACGGCCAGGGCCATCCGTTTGCGTTCGGACCTTGGGTTTCGGTCGCTGCGGAAGGCAAAGCTGCCGAGGCCAAGCTCAAGGACCGCATCAAGAGTGTATGGAAGACCGATATCTTCCTCAGTGACCAAGATGAGATGCGCTATGCGGCGGCGACGATCAAAAGTAATCACGCGTTGCTTGAAACGGGTCCGGGCCTTCGGCTTGGTATTGTCCCGGAAGCTACCAACCTGAAGGCAGGAACGCGCCGCCGAGACGGTCTTTGGCTGGCAGTGCTACCCGACCGGGATGGATTTATGGCCTTGTTCCACGATGGGTTCCAGGCCGTAGCTGAGGCCATGGATACCTTAGGAAAGATGAGCAGGGGGAAATATTACGCCAAGCCGTCGGTGGCTGGTCAAAAGATGCAGGCACAATTGGAAAAATACCCCACCGCTAAAGTGGTCGATATTGTTGCCGCGCTTGATGAAATTGCGCAACAGCAGCTCATTGGGGTGAGTACGAAGTTAGTCTCGGTCGAGGCCCCCGATTGGCTTCTTTTGAAGGAAAAGGCTCCGAAGGTGATCACCGCTAAGCCGTCGTTCGAGCCACTCTGATCTCAATCCCGCCAGCTTGAAGGGCGCGCCCCGTTCCCCTAAAGGATGGCTTGGCGTCCCTGGCGGCAACGTATGGAGGGCGATCACGAAGTGGTCAACTGATTTGGCATGGAATGTGACATAAGAGACCGATATCGGCGGGAGCAGCAACGGCCGGCAACCCCGAGGGGTTGCCGGCTGTTCGCCGTAGGTGGGGCAGTGGAGTCAGCGTGCGGCGCCGTCGACGAGTTGCGTAGTGGCTTTCTGCGCGATGGGTATTACTACCTTTCGGTAGGGGAGCACACGTCCACTGTGGCATAGGTTGTTTGGTTGAGTGAAGCGTTACGGTGCATCACTCCGGTGCGCGGTAAGGCAGAATGGTTGCGATGACGAAGAGCGCACCTGTTCCCTCCGGATACCCGGCTGCTTTGGCCGACCTGAAGCAGCAGGTGAGGAATGCACGCTTCACGGCGCAGCGGCGTGTGAATACAGAGCTGGTGCGTCTGTACTGGGGGATTGGGTCCACCATCCTGCAGCGGCAAGAGCAGGAGGGGTGGGGAACGAACGTCATCGGCCGGCTTGCCGAAGATCTCCGTGCAGAGTTCCCGGAGATGAAGGGCTTCTCGCGCGCGAATCTCTTCTACATGCGCCGGGTCGCTGCCGCGTGGCCGGACGAGGAAGTTGTCCAACAGCTTGTTGGACAACTCCCATGGGGGCACATCACGGTGCTGCTCGACCGTCTCGACGACCAGGAATCCCGCGAATGGTACGCCGCGCAGGCCGTGCGCCATGGGTGGTCTCGAAACGTCCTCGAGTACCACATCCGCACAGACGCCCACAGCCGGCTCGAAGCGGCGCCGTCGAACTTCGCGGCGACGTTGCCTGCGGGGGAGTCGGATCTGGCGCAGCAGATCACGAAGGACCCGTACGTCCTCGACTTCCTCGCCCTCGATGGCGATGCGAAGGAGCGGCAGCTCGAGCAGGCGCTGGTCGATCGGATCATCGACACGCTGCGGGAACTGGGGGAGGGGTTCGCCTTCGTGGGCCGGCAGGTGCACTTCGACGTCGACGGGGACGACTTCTTCGTCGACCTGCTCTTCTTCCACGTCGAGCAACTCCGCTACGTCGTCATCGAGCTGAAGACCGGCAAGTTCAAGCCGGAGTACCTCGGCCAGCTCGGCTTCTACGTTGCCCTCGTCGACGACAAGCTCCGCCGCATCCAGCACGCCGACACCGTCGGACTGCTCCTCGTCACGGACAAGAACGACGCCGTCGTCCGGTACTCGCTCGGCGCCCAGCAGACACCGATCGGCGTCGCCAGCTACGACCTCCTCCCCCCGGCAGTGCAGGCGGCGCTGCCCTCGGAAGCGGACCTGGTGCAGGCCCTCGAGCAGCCGGACAACGACACGTTGTCGGCCTGACCAGCCGCGCGTGATGGTTCTGACCAGCAGGCGCGTCTAGTTGAAGCTTCCCCAGTACAGCGAGCCGTCCGGCCGCGCCGGCGACCTGGGTGGCGGGCGTCTGTGAAACTCCGCGCGACGTCACAGTCACCCCAAAGCGCACACCGTTGCTGGTACCGGGGGCAGCGCGTACCGTGACGCGTGCCTGGCCTCGTGCCCCCCAACGATTCCAGGTGACGCCGCTCGAATAGCCCCCAATTTCGCTCGAGCGGCGGCACCTGGAATCGTTGGGGG
>NZ_JASDDD010000023.1:0-45914 GCF_030407555.1 Curtobacterium sp. APC 4022 | reverse complement strand
GGCGGCGGGCGCGGTCGGGACGGCGAGGGGAGGGGGTGGCACGGAAGCCATATTAGGTTAGCCTTCCCTCATGGCGAAGATCCCGAGGCTGATGCCCGAGAACCCGCGGCTGTTCCGGGCGAGTGTCGTCCGCACCGAACGGCACACCCCGTCGATCCACCGCGTCACCATCGCGAGCGACGAGATCCGCGACTTCCCGTTCCTCGGGTTCGACCACTGGTTCCGCCTGTTCCTGCAGCGCCCCGAGCAGGACGCCTTCGTGATGCCCGAGCTCGACGGTGCCAAGTGGTGGCCGCAGTACCTCCGCATCGCCGAGGACGCCCGACCGCACTGCGCGAACTACACGGTCGCCGGACACCGCCCCGAACTCGGCGAGATGGACATCGACTTCGTGGTGCACACCGGCGCCGACGGCCAGTTCGAGGGCCGGGCTGCGATCTGGGCCTGCGGTGCCCGCCCCGGCGACGAACTCGCGCTCCTCGACCAGGGCTGCATCTTCGACTGCCCGGAGGACGCCAGCGAGGTCGTCATCGCCGCCGAGGAGACCGGGCTGCCCGCCGTCGTCGGCATCGCCCGCTCCCTGCCGCGGGACACCGTCGGCCGCATCATCCAGGAGGTCCCGTCGGCGCTCGACATCCGCGACCTCGACGCCCCCGTCGGCGTCACCGTCACCTGGCTCGTCCGCGGTGACGTCCACGCGGTCCCCGGACGCGCGGCACTCGCCGAACTGCAGCGGCACGTGCCGTCCGACGACCGCGGCTACGCGTTCGTCGTGGGGGAGTCCCGCCTGGCCACCGAGGGGCGCCGCCACCTGCACCGCGCCGGACTGCCGAAGTCGCGCATCACCTTCTCGGGGTTCTGGAAGCACGAGGCCCGCCAGCCCGCGATGGCCTGACCGCACGGGGTTCGCCTGACTGCTCGGATCACCTGACTGCTCGGATCACCTGACTGCTCGGATCGCCTGGCCGCGCGGCGTCCGCCTGTGGCACGCTGTCCGCATGGGGGCACGACGGACGACCGACCCGCGCCGGGGGCGCACCCGACGAGTGAGCCTGGTGGGGGTGGTCCTCACCGCCGTCCTGCTGGTGACCGGCTGCTCCCTGATCCCCGGTGGTGGCTCGGGCAGCGCCGACACGGCGTCGAGCGGTCGTTCCTCCGCCCCCGCGACGACGACCCCGCGTGCGACGCCCACACCGACCCCCACCCCCACGCCGACGACACCGCCGGTCGCCGAGCTCACCGGTGTCACCCTCGACGCGGGGGACGTCGCCGAGGGTGCTCCCGCGACCGTCTCCGGCACCGGCCCCTCGGACATCGCGTTCCGGGTCCGCGGGGACTTCGGCGTCATCGCCGCCCTGGACTGTTCGGGGTGCACCGGTACCGCGACCATCACGGCACCCGGGCGGATGTCGCCGTTCGGCTCCGCTCGGGCACCCCTCAAGGCGTCGTTCGTGACCAGCGTCCTGAAGAACGATCCGGAGCAGCAGATGCTCATCATCGAGGCCGACGGCCCCTGGTCGCTCACGCTGCGCAGCTGGAACGACCTGGCCACCGTGTCCGGGCCGCAGTCCGGCACCGGGCCGGCCGTGCTGTTCTTCTCGGACGACGTCGGGCACGTGAAGGTCGACTACACGCCGGCCAGCGCGGACGACCGCTTCGGCCTCCGGGTGTTCACGACCTCGGACGCCACCCGGATCTACGGCAACACCGAGGCGTTCTCCGAGACCTTCGAGGCTGATCTGCCGGGCATCCTCGCGATCGCCACGAACGGCAAGTGGACCGTCACACCGACACCCTGACCGGTCGGCGGCTCCCCAGGACCCGGTCGGGTGCCCCGCGCGTAGCCTCGCGCCATGAGCTGCCGACTGAGTGAACTGGTCCTCAACTGCGACGACCCCGAGGCCCTGTCCCGCTTCTGGTGCGCCGTCCTCGACTACGTCGAACTCGGCAAGGACGAGGACGGCATCGAGATCGGCCCGGCCTCCGGCTTCGGCGGCGCGACCCCGACGATCATCCTGTCCCGGGTGCCGCACGCGAAGACGCAGCCGCTCCGCCTGCACCTCGACGTCAACCCGGTCGGCCGCGACCAGGACGCCGAGCTGGAGCGACTCCTCGCGCTCGGGGCGCGGCCGGCGGACGTCGGCCAGACCGGTGACGAGTCCTGGCACGTGCTCCAGGACCCGGAGGGCAACGAGTTCTGCCTCCTCCGGTCGCGGCTCGAGCCGCTCGCCGGCTGACGGGCGCTCCATGGGTGCGGACCGCACCCATGACGGACGGGAGGCTCCCCACCAGCTGGTGGGGAGCCTCCCGTCCGTCACGTGGTCCGGATGCGACGTCCGGACCGGGCGTCAGCCCTTGAGGCCGGAGCCGGTGACACCCTCGACGATCTGCCGCTGGAAGATCAGGTAGAGGATGATCAGCGGCAACGCCGCCAGGATCGCACCCGCCTGGATGTCCGCGTAGCGCTGACCGAAGCTGCCCTGGACCGTGGCGAGCCCGACCGGGATCGTCATGAGGTCCGGGTTCGACAGCACGAACAGCGGCAGCAGCAGGTTGTTCCAGACCCCGACGAACGTCAGGATCGTCACCGCGGCGATCACCGGACGCGACAGCGGCAGGATGACCGACCAGTAGATCTTCCAGATGCCGGCGCCGTCGATGCGCGCGGCCTCTTCCAGCTCCTTCGGGATGCCGTCGAAGAACTGCTTGAAGATGAAGACCGCGATCACGGCCGGCACCTGCGGGAAGATCACCGACCAGTAGGTGTTGAGCAGGTTGACCGCGTTGAGCTCCTGGAAGATCGGGATGATCAGGACCTGCGTCGGGATCATGATGCCCAGGATGATGAGCAGGAACGCGATGTTCCGGCCACGGAACACCAGCCGCGACAGTGCGAAGGCCGCCATCGACGCGAAGATCACCGTGAGCACCGCGGTGACGACGCTCGTGACACCGCTGGCCAGGTACCAGTTCCAGATGTCGCCGGACTGGAACAGCGACGCGTAGGAGTGCAGCGTCGGGTTCCAGTTCGACAGGATCGACTTCGCGCCGAGTGCGGCCACGCCGTTGTCGGACAGCGAGGTCTTCAGCGCGAACAGGCTCGGGATGAGCCAGATGATCGCGAACACCGTCAGGACGACGGCCGACGCGATCGTGAAGCCGCGGCCGCTGACGCCGATCTTCGCGGCACTCGTGGGAGCGGCCGACGAGACGCCGGTGCGGAGCTTGGTGCGGCCGGTGGTGATGCTCTCGGTGGCGGTCATGATCAGGCTCCGATCTCACGCTTGGCGGCAGCGCGCTCGACGAGCTGCCGGATGATCGCGATGGCGACGATCACGATGAACAGCAGGACGGACGCGGCCGAGGCGGCGCCGAGTCGGTTGTCGGTGAAGCCGACGCCGGTGATCAGCTGCAGCGAGACCTGGGTCGAGATGCCCGGGCCGCCGTTCGTCATCAGGTACACCTGGTCGAAGATCTTCAGGCTGGCGATGATCTGCAGCAGGATGACGAGCGTCGTCGTTCGGCCGAGCAGCGGCAGGGTGATCGACTTGATCTGCTGCCAGTTCGAGGCCCCGTCGACCGCGGCTGCTTCGTACAGCTCGCGGGGGATCTCCTGCAGGCCGGCCAGGTACAGCACGAAGTTGAAGCCGAGCGTCCACCAGACGGTGGCGATGGCGACACCGATCATCGCCGTGTTCGGGCTGGACAGCATGCCGGAGCCGGGGGTAAGGCCGATCGCCGACTGGATCGTGGCGAACAGGCCGGTGGCCGGCGTGAAGATGAACACCCAGATCAGCGAGATCGTCGCCGACGGCAGGATGAACGGCAGGAAGAACGCCAGGCGGAAGAACCACTGGCCCTTGTTCATGCGGTTCGTCAGCACGGCGAACACGAACGCCAGGACCACCAGCGGCGGGGTCGTGTAGAGCGTGAACTGCAGGGTGTGCCAGAGCGACGACCAGAAGTCGGAGCGCCCGAGCATCTCGGCGTAGTTCGCGAACCCGGCGAAGCTGCCGAGGCCGGTGCGGACGGTCGAGGTGTTGAAGAAGCTCGTGACGATCATCCAGACCGTCGGGCCGAGCAGGAAGGCCACGTAGAACAGGCCGAAGGGGGCGAGGAACAGCCACCCGCTGCGGCCCTGGCCGCGGGTGAGGCTGCTCTTGTAGGTGCGGAGTCGTCGGGGCGCGGTGGCTGCGTCCGTGGGGCGGTCGAGGACAGGTGCTGTGGTCACGTCATCGTGCCTTTCGCGCGGTGTTCACGGTGTTCACGGTGGTCGCGTGCCTGGTCGTGTGCCCGGTCTTCTGCCCGGTCGTGTGCCCGTTCACAGGGGGCTCGGGGTGTTGAGGTAGGTCGCCAGCTGGCTCTTGATCGCGCTGAGCGCCTGCGCGGGACTCGAACTGCCCTGCTGCACGAGCGCCAGCTGCGCGCCGACCGTGCCCTCGAAGGTCGAACCCGATCCGCCGTACCAGGCGGCGTCGTCGAAGACCGCGGTCTCGGCGGCGGCGGCGTAGTTCGACTGCGGCTTGAGCTCCTTGTACTTCGTGCTGTCGAACGTCGGCATGTAGGCCGGGACGTGCCCGCCCTCGGCCCAGGTCAGGCTCTGCTCGAGCATCTGCTTGATGAAGAGCATCGCCGCCTTCTTCTGCTCCGGCGTGCGGTCCTTCTTCGGCAGGATGAAGGTGTGCGAGTCGGCCTGGGTAGCGGGCTTGTCGTAGAGCGTCGGGATCGGCGCCATGCCGAACTTCAGCCCCTTGATGGACTGGGCGGTGCTGATCTCCCATTCGCCCTGCATGAAGAAGCCGGCCTTGCCGTCGAACATCAGCGACTGTGCGGTGGCGTAGTCCAGGGCCTTGTTCATCCAGCCCTGCTTCACCCACTTCTGGGTGCGGTTGGTGACCTCGTTGTAGGCGTCCTCGTTGACGGTGAGCTTCGCGCCGCCGTCGCTGATGAACGGCGTCGCACCGTTGATCTGGTTGTACATCGTCCAGAAGAAGCGCCACGGGGTCGCGGTCTCCGGCACGACGTTCGCGACGTTGAGTGCGGTCCCGCCGGTGACCTTCGACACGGCGGCCAGGGCACTCTCGAACGCGTCCATGCCGTCCAGGTTCTTGAGTTCGCCGTTGCTGTCGAGCAGCCCCGCCTTCCCACACACGTCGACGTTGTAGAACAGCACGAACGGGTGGGTGTCGAGCGGGATCGCGATGTTGGCGCCGTCGGTCTTCTGCGCAGCCCACGCCTTCTGGTTGAAGTCGCTGGCCTTGAGTCCGACGCCGGCCAGGTCGTCCGCCGTGATCGGGTCCAGCAGGTCGCCGTCCCAGAGCGGCTTCGCCCGGGTCAGGTGGGCGATCGCGACGTCCGGCGGCTTGTTCCCGACGGTCGCCAGTGTCAGCTTGGAGTAGTACGGGTTGCCCCAGGCGAAGGTCGTCGCCTGCAGGGACGACGAGCCGCCGTGCTGCTTGGCGTAGCCGTCCTCCATCGTCTGCATGCGGACACCGTCGCCGCCGCCGAAGAGGTTCCAGAAGACGAGCGTCTCGGGGTTGAGGGCACTGCCGGCGAGCCCGGCGGAGAGCGGGCTGGAGCAGGCGGCGAGTGGCAGGACCGTGGCGGCCGCGGCTCCGGCGGCGAGCAGGCTCCTCCGGGTGAAGGTGGACCCGCGGAGGGGTGGGACGGATCGGTTCGGCATGGCATCACTCCATCGGGACGGGCCGAAGCGGGACGGTCATCCGGGGAGGAACGACGTCCCGATCGCGGGGCGTCGGTGCCCCGTGAGCGCTCACATTAGCGCCGCGCCGACGTGCGCACCAGCCCTTCCGTCCCGTGTCGACACCCGATAGCGTTTCCTGCAGGTGAGCGCTCACTTCCGTGACCCTGCGGAACACTCGTGCTCGACGCACAGCCTGATCGAAGGAGATCCATGCCCCGCACACACCTCGTCCTCGACTCCGCGTTCACGGTGGGCCCGGTGCGGCGCCGACTGTTCGGCGGTTTCGTCGAGCACCTCGGCCGCCACGTCTACGACGGCATCCACGAACCCGCCCACGAGTCGGCCGACGAGCACGGCTTCCGCAAGGACGTCATCGAACTCGTCAAGGAGCTCGGCGTCACGACCATCCGCTACCCCGGCGGCAACTTCGTCTCCGGCTACAAGTGGGAGGACGGCGTCGGCCCGGTCGAGCAGCGTCCCCGCCGGCTCGACCTGGCGTGGCACTCGACCGAGACCAACGAGGTCGGCCTGCACGAGTTCCAGCAGTGGCTCGACTCCGTCGGCTCGGAGCTCATGCTCGCCGTGAACCTCGGCACACGTGGGGCCGCCGAGGCCATCGAGCTGCTCGAGTACGCCAACATCCCGGGTGGCACCGCCCGCTCCGAGGAACGCAAGGCGAACGGCCGCGAGGAGCCCTTCGGCATCACCATGTGGTGCCTCGGCAACGAGATGGACGGCCCGTGGCAGCTCGGCCACAAGAACGCCGAGGACTACGGCAAGCTCGCCGCCATGACCGCGAAGGCCATGCGGCAGATCCAGCCCGACCTCGAACTGGTCGCGTGCGGTTCGTCAGGTGCGTCGATGCCGACCTTCGGCGAGTGGGAGCGCACCGTCCTCGAGCACGCCTACGAGGACGTCGACTACATCTCGGCGCACGCCTACTACGAGGAGGACCAGGACCTCACCTCGTTCCTGGCCTCCGGCGCCAACATGGACCACTTCATCAAGACGGTGACGACCGCCGCGGACCACGTGCAGGCGCACAAGGGCTCGGACAAGCGGATCGACATCTCGTTCGACGAGTGGAACGTCTGGTCGATCACGAAGTGGGAAGCCCAGCAGAAGACGTTCACGCTCGACGAGTGGCCGGTCGCCCCGCGCCTCCTGGAGGACGTCTACACCGTCGCCGACGCCGTCGTCCTGGGCGGTCTGCTCATCTCGCTCCTGCGCCACGCGGACCGCGTCGCGTCGGCGTCGATCGCGCAGCTCGTCAACGTGATCGGCCCGATCATGACCGAGCCCGGTGGCGAGGCCTGGCGCCAGACCACGTTCTTCCCGTTCTCGGTCACCTCGCGCCTGGCGCACGGCACGTCGCTCAACGTCGTCGCCTCGGGTGACACGATCGACGGCGGGAAGCACGGCACCGTGCCGGTCGTCGACTCGGCGGCCACGGTCGAGGACGGCCGCGCCGCGGTGTTCCTCGTCAACCGCCACCAGTCCGAGAGCACGACGGTCACGATCGACCTGTCCGGGCTCGACGTCGACGGGGAAGTACACGCGGAGGGCATCTGGGACGATGACCTGCACGCCGTGAACGACCTGTCGAACACCTCCCGCGTCGGCCTGCGGACCAACGAGTCCGTGCGCCGCGAGGGTGACACGATCACGATCGAGCTGCCGCCCGTCTCCTGGACGGCGCTCTCGATCGGGTAGTCGCCTCGGCGCACGCTGCTTGCGGCGAGCGTCGAGTGAGCAGAGGACGCCGGGTCCCTTCGGGGGCTCGGCGTCCTTCTCGTGGTGGCGGGCTGGCCGGCCGCGGGCCGAGCCTCGGCGCGTTTCGCGCTGGGCGACACGGCTCGTGCTGGCTGCCCCGCGGCCTGTCGCTCAGCGCGAGTCTCGTGCGGCCGGGAGGCGCGTGGCGGGCCGGCACCGTGCCTCCCGTCTGCCGAGTCTCGGCTGGGCGGGCACGTTGCGGCCTGCGTGCGGCGCGTTCTGTCCGCGGGGCCGAGCCTCGGCGCGGTTCGCGCTGGGCGACACCGCTCGCGGCCGCTGCCGCGCGGGCTGTCGCCGGGCGCGAGTCTCGTGCGGCCGGGAGGCGCGTGGCGGGCCGGCACCGTGTCTCCCGGGGCCGAGCCTCGGCTGGGCGGGCATGTTGCGGTGTGCGTGCGGCGCGTTCTGTCCGCGGGGCCGAGCCTCGGCGCGGTTCGCGCTGGGCGACACCGCTCGGGGCGGCCGCCCCGCGGCCTGTCGCCGGGGGCGAGTCTCGTGCGGCCGGGAGGCGCGTGGCGGGCCGGCACCGTGCCTCCCGGGGCCGAGCCTCGGCTGGGCGGACATGGTGCGGCGTGCGCGCGGCGAGTTCTGTCCGCGGGGCCGAGCCTCGGCACGGTTCGCGCTGGGCGACACCGCTCGCGGCCGCTGCCGCGCGGCCTGTCGCCGGGGGCGAGTCTCGTGCGGCCGGGAGGCGCGTGGCGTGTTGGCACCGTGCCTCCCGTCTGCCGAGCCTCGGCTGGCGTGCGTGCGGCGCGTCGGGCCGAGCCTCGGCGCGTTTCGCGCTGGGCGGCACCGCTCGTGGCACCCGCCCCGCGGCCTGTCGCTCAGCGCGAATCTCGCGCAGCGCAGCGCAGCCGCGCCGCCCCCGCCCGCCGCTACCGCGCCGGCGGCGCCGCCGTGCTCGCGCGCACGACGAGCCGCACCGGCACGAGGTCCGTCGCCGCCGTGGCGGCACCGCCCTCGATCTGCGTCAGGAGAGTGGCGACCGCGCGGCGCCCGACCTCGTCGAAGGACTGGTGCACCGTGGTCAGCGGCGGCCAGAACGAGTCGGACTCGGGGGAGTCGTCGAAGCCCACGACACTGAGCGAGGACGGCACGGCGCGACCGAGTTCGTGGCAGGCGCGGAGGACACCGAGCGCGGTCTGGTCGTTCGCGGCGAACACCGCGGTGATCTCGGGGCGCCGGGCGATCTCGAGGCCGGCCTGGTAGCCGGACTCGGTGCTCCACTCGCCGCCGAGCACCGGCGGGACCGGGCGTCCGGCGGCGGTGAGGGTCGCGCTCCAGGCTGCCTGCCGCCGGGCCGCCGAGTACGAGGACGCCGGTCCGGCCACGTGCCAGACGGTGTCGTGACCGAGGTCGAGCAGGTGCTGGGTCGCCAGGCGGGCGCCGTCGGCCTGGTCGGTGTCGATCGCCGGGTGCTCGGTGGTGCCGGTGGAGTCGACGACGACCATCGGGACGCCGTCGGGCAGTTCGACCTCGGCGGTGTCGATGACGTGCGACTCGATGATGATGACGACACCGTCGACGGCCTGTTCGTGCAGGCGGGAGAACGCGGACCGGACGCCCTCCTCGGTGCGGGAGGCCATCGGCAGCAGCGTGATGGTGAAGTCGGCGACCCCCGCTGCGTCGGCGATCGCCTCGAGCGTGCGCATGTTGCCGTACGAGGCGAGCGTGAACATGATCACGCCGATGGTGCGGAAGCGTCCGGAGCGCAGCGCCCGGGCGGCGCGGTTCGGCCGGTAGCCGAGGTCGGCCATCGCCTGCTGGACGCGGGTGCGGGTCTCGGGGCTGACGTTGTCGAACCCGCGGGCCACGCGGGAGACGGTCTGCATCGAGACCCCGGCGGCGTCGGCCACGGCAGCGAGCGACGGCGCGCGGCGGGGGACTGCGGTGGCGTCGGTGGTCGTCGAGATGGTCACACGCCCCCTTCCATGCGGACGATGTGGGGCCGGGACGGGTGCGCAGCCGGGGCAGGGCACCGGTTCGCGGCCGGTGGACCGGCGTCGGTGCGCGGCCACTCCTGCTGACGCTAGCGCATGTTGACGTTGCCATGCTATGGTCACCACCGTTCGATGTTGACGTCAACATCAGCGCCGGTCGCAGCACGACCACCAGCGCTGAGAGTCCCGTCGACGTCAGCCCGGAACACGACGAAGGAGTCACATGAGCACGCTCACCGCGCGGAGCCCCGAGGCCGCGCCGCGACGCACGGGCACCACGCCCGCACCGCGTCGCCGTGGGAAGCCGCGGGGTCGCATGACCGGCTGGCTGTTCGTCGGCCCGTTCGTCGCCGTCCTCGTGCTGATGCTCATCGTGCCGATCGGGTACGCGCTCTGGCTCAGCCTGTTCCGCGACCAGCTCATCGGTGGCAACCAGTTCGTCTGGTTCGCCAACTACGTGCAGCTCTTCCAGGACGCCAAGTTCTGGTCCGGCTTCGGCCGCGTCGCGATCTTCCTGGTCGTCCAGGTGCCGATCATGCTCGGCCTGGCCCTCGTCGCCGCCCTGGCCCTCGACAGCGCCCGCCTCTGGGGCACCGGGTTCTTCCGCATCGCGGTGTTCCTGCCCTACGCGGTCCCCGGTGTCGTCGCCGCCCTGATCTGGGGCTTCATCTACGGCAACCAGTTCGGCCTGACCGGAGCCGCGAACGACGCCATGGGCATCGACCTGCTCCAGCCGTTCAGCCCGAGCTGGGTCCTGACGAGCATCGGCAACGTGGTCACGTGGGAGTTCCTCGGCTACAACATGCTGATCTTCTACGCCGCCCTCCGCACCGTGCCGGGTGACCTGTACGAAGCAGCCGAGCTCGACGGCGCCGGCCCGATGCGCACCGTCTTCTCGATCAAGCTCCCGGCCCTCCGCGGCCCGATGGTCATCGCCACGATCTTCTCGATCATCGGCAGCTTCCAGCTCTTCAACGAGCCGAACCTGCTGAAGACCCTCGCCCCGAACGTCATCGGCAGTGCCTTCACGCCGAACATGTACGCCTACTCGCTGTCCTTCAGCGGCCAGCAGTTCAACTACTCCGCCACCGTCGCGATCGTGATGGGCGTCATCACCGCCGTCATCGCCTACGTCGTGCAGGTCCGCGGCACCCGACAGGAGAACCGATGAGCACCCTGCAGGGTCCCGCCCCCCTCACCGTCACCGAGGCGACCACGACGCAGGGTGACCCGCGCGACCGCCGCACCCGCGCCTCCCGGAAGGCGGCCAAGCCCGTCGACGGACGCAAGGTGAAGCGCTCCGGTCTCCTGACCGCGGTCATGGTCGTCTTCGTCGTCTACTCGTTCGCACCGCTCTTCTACCTGCTGGTCAACAGCACGAAGACGCAGTCGTCGCTGCTGTC
Organism: Curtobacterium sp. APC 4022; assembly: GCF_030407555.1. NCBI lineage: Bacteria > Bacillati > Actinomycetota > Actinomycetes > Micrococcales > Microbacteriaceae > Curtobacterium > Curtobacterium sp. APC 4022. The sequence continues at coordinate 35,097 of NZ_JASDDD010000023.1, read as the reverse complement.
GACGTTCGGCCTCTGGTTCGGCGGGAAGTTCAACCTCTGGCAGAACATCGTCGACACGCTGACCTACAACGACGGCATCTTCGTCCAGTGGCTCGGCAACACGCTGCTCTACGTCGTCGTCGGTGCGGGTGGCGCGACGCTGCTCGCGACCGTCGCCGGCTACGGCATGGCGAAGTTCCAGTTCCCCGGCCGCCGCGCCGTGTTCGCCATCGTCCTCGGTGCGATCGCCGTTCCCGGCACCGCTCTGGCGGTCCCGACGTTCCTGCTCTTCTCGCAGGTCGGCCTGACGAACACCCCGTGGTCGATCATCCTGCCGTCCCTGATCAGCCCGTTCGGCATGTACCTCATCTGGACCTACGCGGTCGAGGCGATCCCCACCGAACTCATCGAGGCCGCCCGCATGGACGGCGCCGGCGAGTTCCGGATCTTCTTCACCATCGCGCTGAAGCTCCTGGCGCCCGGTGTCGTCACGGTCCTGCTGTTCGCGGTCGTCGCCACCTGGAACAACTACTTCCTGCCGCTCATCATGCTGAGCGACCCGAAGTGGTACCCGCTGACCGTCGGCCTGAACCAGTGGAACGCGCAGGCCACCGGCTCCGGTGCGCAGCCGATCTACAACCTCGTCGTCACCGGCTCGCTCCTCACGATCATCCCGATCGTGGTCGCGTTCCTCTTCCTCCAGCGCTTCTGGCAGTCCGGCCTCGCGGCCGGCTCCGTCAAGGCCTGATCCCGCCCTCCGGCCCCGGTCAGCAGCACCGGACCCCGGCCGGGAGGCACGGAGCGGCCCCGCAACGGACCGCACCGACCAGTCCCACCACCAGCAACCAGCAGTCCCTCCACGAAGAAGCACCTTCTTCACGATGAAGTGAAAGGCACCACCATGCAGAAGCGTCTCCGGCGCGGGCTCAGCGCCCTCGCCATCGGCGTCACCGCCGCGATGGCCCTCGCCGCCTGCGCGTCCGGCGGCTCCGGCTCCGGCGGCTCGGCCTCCGACATCGACAAGGCCCTCGACCAGGGCGGCACGCTGACCTACTGGTCGTGGACCCCCTCCGCGAAGGACCAGGTCGCCGCGTTCGAGAAGGCCTACCCCAAGGTGAAGGTCAAGCTCGTCAACGCCGGCACCGGCGCCGACCAGTACACCAAGCTGCAGAACACCGTGAAGGCCGGCTCGGGCGCTCCCGACGTCGCCCAGGTCGAGTACTACGCGCTGCCGCAGTTCGCCCTGTCCGAGTCGCTGCTCAACCTGTCCGACTACGGCTTCGGCGACCTGAAGAGCAAGTTCGCCGCGAGCACCTGGAAGTCGGTCTCGATGGACGGCAAGGTCTACGGCCTGCCGCAGGACTCCGGCCCCATGGCCATGTTCTACAACGAGAAGGTCTTCAACCAGTACGACATCGCCGTGCCGAAGACCTGGGACGAGTACGTCGCAGCCGCCAAGAAGCTGCACGAAGCGGACCCCGAGAAGTACCTGGCCGCCGACTCCGGCGACGCGGGCTTCACCACCAGCATGATCGCCCAGGCCGGCGGCACCCCGTTCACCACCGACGGTGACAAGGTGACCATCAACCTGCAGGACGCCGGCACGAAGAAGTGGACCAAGACCTGGAACGAGCTCGTCGAGCAGGGTCTGCTGGCGAAGACCGTCGGCTGGACCGACGACTGGTACAAGCAGCTCGGCAACGGCCAGATCGCCACGCTGATCACCGGCGCCTGGATGCCCGGCAACCTCGAGGCCAGCGTCGCCGACGCCAAGGGTGACTGGCGCGTCGCCCCGATGCCGACCTACGACGGCCAGACCGCGGCCACCGCGAACAACGGCGGCAGCGCCGAGGTCGTCATGAAGCAGTCGAAGAACCCGGCCCTCGCCGCTGGCTTCCTCAAGTGGCTGAACTCGTCGAAGGCCTCCACCAAGGTCTTCATGGAGTCCGGCGGGTTCCCGTCGACCACCGCCGACCTCGAGTCGTCCGCGTTCCTCGACGAGAAGCCGGACTACTTCGGTGGCCAGCAGATCAACAAGGTGCTCGTCGACGCGTCCAAGGCGTCGGACAACGACTTCACCTACCTGCCGTACCAGGTGTACGCCAACAGCGTCTACGCCGACACCGTCGGGCAGTCGTACGAGAAGGGCACGTCGCTCGAGTCGGGTCTGTCGGCCTGGCAGGACGCCCTGGCGAAGTACGGCAAGCAGCAGGGCTTCACGGTCTCGACCAAGTAGTCCCACCACATCGACGCGGCCGTGCGGGTTCTCCGCACGGCCGCGTTCCCACGAGACGCGTCGGCACCGACGTGCTCCCACAGAAAGCAACGACATGCGCTTCGCCATCGGCGACACCGACTTCCTGCTCGACGGGCAGCCGCACCGGGTGCTCTCCGGTGCGATCCACTACTTCCGCGTCCACCCCGACCTGTGGGCCGACCGGATCCGCAAGGCCAAGCTCATGGGCCTGAACACCGTCGAGACCTACGTCGCCTGGAACGCACACGAGGCCACCCCCGGCACCTTCGACTTCACCGGCGGGCTGGACCTCGGCCGGTTCCTGGACCTGGTCGCCGCCGAGGGGATGCACGCCATCGTCCGCCCCGGCCCCTACATCTGCGCCGAGTGGACCAACGGCGGGTTGCCGTTCTGGCTGTTCACCGACGGCACGGTCGGCATCCGCCGCGACGAACCGCAGTTCCTCGCCGCCGTCGGCCGCTACCTCGACGCCCTCGCCCCGATCCTGGTGCCCCGGCAGATCGACGCCGGTGGCCCGATCGTGCTCGTGCAGGTCGAGAACGAGTACGGCGCCTACGGCTCCGACCCGGTGTACCTCGAGAAGCTCGAGCGGATGCACCGCGACATCGGGCTCACCGTCCCCTTCACGAGCGTCGACCAGCCGATGGACTCGATGCTCGAGGACGGCTCGCTGCCGTCGCTGCACAAGACCGGTTCGTTCGGGTCCCGCTCCACGGAGCGCCTCGCACGGCTGCGGCAGGCGCAGCCGACCGGGCCGCTGATGTGCTCGGAGTTCTGGGACGGCTGGTTCGACAGCTGGGGCGAGCACCACCACACCACCTCCGCCGCGGCCTCGGCCTCGGACCTGGACGACCTGCTCGCCGCCGGCGGCTCGGTCAACGTCTACATGTTCCACGGCGGCACGAACTTCGGCTTCACGAACGGCGCGAACGACAAGGGCGTCTACCGGCCGATCGCGACGTCGTACGACTACGACGCCCCGCTCGACGAGGCCGGCCGCCCCACCGAGAAGTTCCACGCCTTCCGAGACGTCATCGCCCGGTACGCGCCCGTCCCGGAGCTGCCGGCGTCGATGCAGCCCGGCGGGTCCGGTCGGCTCGCGTCCGGTGCCGGGCTCGCGTCCTCGTCGGCTGACGGCCTGGAGGCACGTCCCACCCCCGCCGCGGACGTCGCCGTCCGCCTCGACCACGTCCTGCCGCTCGTCGACCTGCTGCCGACGATGACCAGCTGGACCACCCACGAGACGCCACCGACCTTCGACCAGTTGGGCGCGGCCTCCGGGTTCGTCCTGTACCGGACGGAGGTCGACCTGCCCACCGGTGGCGTGCTGACCGTCGCCGAGGAGGTCCGCGACCGCGTGCTCGTCCGCGTCGACGGACAGACCGTCGGTGTCCTGGAGCGGGAGCACCACGACCGTGCGATCGCGCTGCCACCGGTGACGGGCCTCCTGGAACTGCTCGTCGAGGACCAGGGCCGCGTCGACTACGGTCCCCGGATCGGTGAGCCGAAGGGGCTGATCGGCGCCGTCCGGATCGGCGGCGACGTGCTGTCGCGCTGGACCGTGTCGCCCCTGGCGCTCGACCCGGTGCCGGCGGCGGCGCTCGACATGCTGCGGACCGCACCGGTGTCGAGTGTGGCGAGTGTGTCGGCTGTGTCGGCTGTGTCGGCTGTGTCGACTGGGTCGACGGGGGAGACCCTCGCCGGTCCGGTGTTCGCGATGGGCTCGTTCGAGCTGCCGGAGCGCGGCGCGGACCTCGACCGCTACCTGGCGCTCGACGGGTTCCGGAAGGGCGTCGCCTGGGTCAACGGCTTCTGCCTGGGCCGGTACTGGTCGCGTGGGCCACAGCACACGCTGGCCGTGCCGGGGCCGGTGCTCCGGGCGGGTCGGAACGAGGTCGTCGTGTTCGAGGTGCACGCCTCGGCGGCACGCACCGTGTGCCTGTGCGTCGAACCGTCACTCGGGCACACCGAGGGCTGAGCGGTCTGAACCGCTCGCACGACGAACGGCCCCGGGATGTCCGGGGCCGTTCGTCGTGTGGTGGTCGCTCGCTCGTCGTCAGCAGGTCGGCTCCGGCACGAGCACCGCGATCCGGCGGACCCGCACCACCGGGACACCGCCGCGGTCGCCGAGACGCTCACCGGCGAAGCGGACGAGCACCCCGGGCTCGGTCCGCTCGGCTTCGACGAGTGCGGCGGCCTGGGCCGGCGTCACCAGGAGCTCCCACGGTCGGCGGACGCCCGCGGCGTCCTCGGAGCAGAGTTCGAGCAGCACGCCGACCCGGGCGCCGGCCGGTCCCTCGGCCGTCGTCGTGCCGGTGCGCAGCCCCACCAGTGCGCCCGTGTGCGTGATGTCGTTCATGGTCCCCCTCGGTCCTCGGCGTCCTCGCCGCGACGAGCCTACGGCGGCGAGGATCGCTCGCACCTCATCCGGAAGGTGGGGAATCGCCGGAGCCGCGTCCATCGGACGGGTGAGCGGCGGGCGCGGTGCGCTGTCGGCTGCCGCCCGGGGCGCCGAGGTCGCACGACGCGCCGTCGCCCGGTCGCCGACGTTGCACGACGCGCCGTCGCCTGGTCGCCGAAGTCGCACGACCTGCCGGCTCGTCGGGCACCGGGCGGCAGAACGTGCGACTTCGGCTGACGGGTACTGCGTCAGAACGCCCGGGCACCGGCCCATTCCCGGACGCGGAGGAGGCCCTCCCGGCGCCAGATCCAGTACGGCGCGAACTTCGTGCCGTCGTCCTCGTAGGCCTTCGTCAGGAGCCCGATCTGTCGGCGGCGCTGGTGCCCGGTCTCGTCCACCCATTCGACGCACCCGTCGTCGAGCACGGTCGTGATCTGCGCGCGCGGCACCGACCAGCTCAGGACGTACCCGTCGTAGCGCAGCTCCTGGTCGCCCAAGCGGACCGCGACCCGCCGAGCACGAGCGGTCGTCCACGCGCCGAAGCCCACCATGAAAACGCCGATGGCCACGATGAACACGCGAGCCGACGTTTCCTGGACGAAGGCGACCGCGATGAGGACAGCGCCGACCACGATCTGCAGGGGACCGAGTGCGGCGGTGTTCGCACCCCGCTCCCACGCGGGGGCACGGATGACCTCGTCGTCGGTCACGGCGACTCGTCGAGCCGGTCGAGCTCCGCGAGGGCCTGTTCTGCCTGGGTCAGCCGCTCGGGCTCGGGCCGGGTCCACCACTCGGGCCCCCGCTCGCCGAGCCCGTGCTTGGCGAGGCCGTTCCGGTGTCGGGCCCGCGCGACGGCGTCCTCGTCCCCGGCCCGGTTCGCCAGCTTCACCCCGTTCCGCCCGCGGCCGAGGTGGGACCGGAGCCGAGCAGCGACGTCTTCGGGGAGTGTCGGGTCCGTCCGCCGCCACCGTCGTCCGTTCACGACGAAGAAGTGGTCGTCCTCCACGCCAGCGGTCATGCCCCGAGTCTGCCCGAGCGACGTCCGAGCTGTCGGTGGTGGCGGGTACAACGGACTGCGATGACCGACTCCCGCGCGCGCCCGCTGCTCGACGTCACACGCATCTACGCCGAGGACGCCGCCCTCGAACTCCCGCGGGGCCAGGAGATCGTCGGGCGGTGGCCGGAGGCCGAGATCGTCCCGGTCGCGTCGCACTGGCAGATCCCCGAGGTGCACGGCGACGAGCGCAACGTCGCGCGGTGGGTCCGGATCAAGACCGAGGCGCTCGTGCTCGGCGTGAAGAAGTCGATCGTCACCCGGCCCAACGGTCGGTCCGCCGACTTCATCGCGCCCTCGACCGCGAACGGCTGCGCGATGGCGTGCGCGTACTGCTACGTCCCCCGACGCAAGGGCTACAGCAACCCGATCACCGTCTTCGCGAACATCGAGCAGATCACGAAGCACCTGGCCCGGAACATCCACAAGCAGGGTCCGAAGACCGAACCGAACCAGTGCGATCCCGACGCGTGGGTGTTCGACATCGGCGAGAACAGCGACTGCTCGGTCGACGCGATGCTCAGCGACAACGTCCGCGACCTCTGCGACCTGTTCCGGATGACCCCGACCGCGAAGGCCTCGTTCGCGACGAAGTACGTCAACCGGGACCTGCTCGACTGGGACCCGATGGGACGCACCCGGATCCGGTTCTCGCTCATGCCCCACGAGACCGCGAAGGTGACGGACATCCGCACCTCGCCGATCGCCGAACGGATCGCTGCCGTCAACGACTTCGTCGATGCCGGGTACGAGGTCCACCTGAACTTCTCGCCCGTGATCCTCACCCCGACGTGGGAAGCCGACTGGGCCGCGATGCTGCGGGAGGTCGACGACGTCCTGTCGCCCGCAGCGAAGGCCCAGCTGGCGGCCGAGGTGATCTTCCTCACCCACAACGAGCAGCTGCACGAGGTGAACCTGGGCTGGCACCCGAAGGCCGAGGACCTGCTCTGGCGTCCGGAGTTGCAGGAGCAGAAGCTGTCCCAGAACGGTGCGGTCAACATCCGGTACCGCGCGGCGATGAAGGCGCGGCACATCGAACGCTTCCGGCAGCTCGTCGCCGAGAACCTGCCGTCCTGCCGGATCCGGTACGCCTTCTGACGGTGTACACAATCCGTGTACACATGTACCGATCAGCGGTACACTCGCGGGATGCAACGCGCCGCTCCACTCGCCACCCTCGTCGGCCCCACGCAGGCCGACGCCCTCCGCGTCCTCGCCCGGACCGACACCGCCATGACCGGGCGGCAGGTGGCTCGCGTCGCCGGCGCCGCCCAGCACACGGGGATCAAGCGGGCTCTCGACAAACTCGAGCACTCCGGCTTGGTGCACGTCGAGCGTGGTCTGCAGCACTCCGCCTACCAGGTCAACCGGGAGCACCTGCTGTGGCCGGCGGTCGAGCTCGTGCTCGGGGCTCGTGCGGAGCTCGAGCGGCGCATCCACGACTTCATCGCTGCTGCCGAAGCCGACGTGCTGTCGGTCTCGCTCTTCGGATCGCTCGCCCGGGGCACGGCCACCGACGAGTCTGACGTCGACCTGCTCGTGGTGTTCGCGGCGGAGACGGACGTCGACGTGGTCGTTCGCCTCGGTGATCTCGTGCAGCGCTGGACGGGCAACGAGTGTCAGGTCTTCGACGTGACGCGTGCTGACCTGGAGCGGTTCGCCGCCGAGGGTGACCCGCTCGTGGGCTCGTGGCGAGCCGACGCGCACACCGTCTACGGCTCCGACATCCGTTCACTCGTCTGATGCCGCCTCGGACACGCGCGATGGACGCGTGTGCAGTCCGGATGCGGCGCGACGAGGAGCGCCTGGTCGTCACGATGCGGCAGAAGACCGACACGACTCGCTGACCAAGTCGGTGGACAAGCCCGGGAACGACGAACGCCCGCACCGCGAGCGGTACGGGCGTCACGTGGTGGTGCCGGCGGTCACTTGCCGTCGACGGCGTCCTTGGCCTTCTCGGTCTCCATACGAGCCTCGCCCATGCCCTGGTCCTTGTGACCCTGGGCGGTGAGCTCGGCGTCGTCGGTGTGCTTGCCGACGGCCTCTTCGGCCTTGCCGACGATCTTCTGGGTGGCGTCCTTGGCCTTGTCTGCGAGCGACATGGTGTTCCTTCCTGCGGGGATCCGCCGAGGGTCCCCGGCGCGTGCTGCTGACGGTAATCCGTCCGATCCCGCCGCTCACGGCCGGGGCCGAGGGTGGTGTACCCCGACGGCGCTGACGCTGTGCGCAGGATGGTCGTTCAGCGCGGACGGCGGATGCGGATCGGCCCCTTGGCGGTGGACGGGTCGATGACGTTCCCGCCCTGGGTGATCTCGACCTCGCCGCGGGCGACCATGCGTCGGGCGGCGCGGCGGGCGGGTTCCATCAGGTCCCGCCAGTCGTCACCGCCGATCGCACGGGCGGCGTCGGAGGGGCAGATGCTCGAGGTCGCGGCACGGGCGTCGAGCAGCTCGTCGATGGTGCGCTCGAGGGTCCGGTCGGTGTCGTCGAGCTTGTGCCGACGGCAGGCGTCGGAGCACCACTTCGCGTCCGGGCTCGCCGAGTCCGGCATCCGGCGGCCGCACGAGGCGCAGGTGCGCTCGGCATGTGCCGCGTCGAGTCGGCGTGCGTCGTCCTCGGTGCGGATGGCTCGTCCCATGCGCCCATGATCGTCCTCGCCACCGACGCGCTTCCAGGCTGGTGGTACCCCGATCCGCGGTTCCGGCCAGGCCCGGCTGGCAGCATGCAGGGATGGACCACGACGTCGACCGCACTCCCGAGCCCGCCTGGGTCGAGCACGTGATGTGGTGGCACGTCTACCCGCTCGGCTTCGTCGGAGCGGAGATCCGCCCGAGCAGCAGCACCGACAGCAGCACCGACAGCGGCGCGGACAGCGGCACCGACCGCCCCGTGGAGCACCGCCTCGGACATCTGGAGGGGTGGCTCGACCACGTCGTCGACCTCGGCCTCAACGGCCTGCTGCTCGGTCCGGTCTTCGCCAGCTCGACGCACGGCTACGACACGGTCGACCACTTCCGGATCGACCCGCGGCTGGGCGACGACGACGACTTCGACCGACTCGTCACCGCCGCGCACGACCGGGGCATCCGGGTCCTGCTCGACGGCGTCTTCAACCACGTCGGCCGCGAGCACCCTGGCTTCCGGGCCCTCGCCGAGCACGGACCCGATGCCGAGACCGCACCGCTCTTCGCCGTCGACTGGTCCGGGTGGCAGGCCGGGCAGCCGGTCCCCGTCGGTTCGTTCGAGGGGCACGACATCCTGGTGGCGCTCGACCACGCCTCGCCCGCAACGGAGGACCTGGTTGTCCAGATCATGACGCACTGGCTCGAACGCGGCATCGACGGCTGGCGGCTGGACGCGGCCTACGCGGTGCCGCCGGCGTTCTGGGCGACGGTGCTGCCCCGCGTCCGCGAACGGTTCCCGGACGCCTGGTTCTCGGGCGAGGTCATCCACGGCGACACCGCGAGCATCGTCCGCGAGTCGACGATGGACTCCACCACCCAGTACGAACTGTGGCAGGGCATCTGGCACGGCATCGCGGACCGCAACTGCTACGAGCTCGCGCACGCGATCGAGCGCCACGACGAACTGCTCGCCACCTTCGCCCCGACCACCTTCGTCGGCAACCACGACGTCACGCGGATCGCCTCGGCGGTGGGGGAGGGCTTCGTCGGCCACGCCATCGCGGTGCTGTTCACGGTCGCCGGCACCCCGTCGGTCTACGCCGGCGACGAGTTCGCCTGGACCGGTGTGAAGGAGGACCGCGAGGGCGGCGACGACGCGGTCCGCCCGACCTTCCCGCCCGGCCCGCCGCAGGTCAGCGGCACGGCCGCTGCGGTCCTGCACGCCCACCAGGCGCTCGTCGCGCTCCGCCGCCGGCACCCGTGGCTGCACCGCGCCCACACCGACGTGGTGCACCTGGACAACACGGCCCTCGTCCTCCGCACCGCCACCGACCGGGAGGCCGTGGTCACCGCCCTGAACCTCTCGCCTGATCCGGTGGTGCTGCCCGCCGCCGACGCGACGCGGGTGGAGGCGGGCGCGGGCGACCTGCGCGACGGGACCGTGCGCCTCCCGGCCGCCGGCTGGGCCGTCCTGACCCGCTGACTGGAGACGCAAACGAGACTCGGGCTGAGCGACGTTCCGCGCATCAGATGATGCGCGTCCTGTCGCTCAGCCCGAGTCTCGGCTGCGGTACTGCTACTTGCGGCTGCTGGCCGCGCGACGCTTGTTGAAGACGTCGAACGCGACGGCGGCGAGGAGCACCAGGCCCTTGATGAGCTGCTGGTACTCGGTGCCGACACCGAGGATCGACATGCCGTTGTTCAGGATGCCGATGATCAGACCACCGACGATCGCGCCCGGCACGGTACCGATGCCACCGGTGACGGCAGCGCCACCGATGAAGACGGCCGCGATGGCGTCGAGCTCGAACCCGTTGCCTGCGCTCGGCGAGGCGAGGTTGAGCTGACCGGTGAAGACCACGCCGGCGATGGCTGCGATGACGCCCATGTTCACGAAGAGCAGGAACGTGACGCGCTTGGTCTTGACGCCGGACAGCTGCGCGGCGAGCGCATTGCCGCCGATCGCGTAGATGTGCCGACCGAACACCGAGCTGCGCATGACCATCGAGTAGACGATCACCAGCACACCCAGGATGACCAGGACGATCGGGGTGCCGTTGTAGCTGGCGAGCAGCACCGCGACGAACATGACGAGCGCGACGGTGAAGACGAGCTTGGTGATGAACCAGGCGAACGGCTCGTCCTCGAGCTGGTACTTGCGACGGATGGCACGACCGCGGAACGCCGTGATGACCAGGATCGCCGAGGCGACCACGCCGAGGACCATCGTGAGCGGCTCGTAGCCCGACGTGCCGAAGGCCGGCAGGAAGCCCGAGCCCAGCGAGCGGAAGCCGTCCGGGAACGGCGAGATCTGCTGGGTGTGCAGGGCGATCTGCGCGGCACCGCGGAACGCGAGCATGCCCGCGAGCGTCACGATGAACGCCGGGATCCCGAAGTAGGCGATCCAGAAGCCCTGCCAGGCGCCGACCAGGCCGCCGATCACCAGGCAGAGGACGACCGCGATCGGCCACGGGATGTGCCACTGGGTGATCATGACGCCGGCCATCGCACCGGTGAAGGCGACGACGGACCCGACGGACAGGTCGATGTGGCCGGCGATGATGACCATCACCATGCCGATGGCGAGGATGAGGATGTAGCTGTTCTGCACCACCAGGTTCGAGACGTTGATCGGCGCGAGGGTGATCCCGCCGGTCGTCGCCTGGAAGAAGATCACGATGACGATCAGCGCGATGAACAGGCCGATCTGACGGAGCTGCCCGGTGAGGTAGCTGGCGGCGGACTTAAGCGCGTTCATTGACTGGGGTCTCCCGTTCCTGGGTCATGTACTGCATGAGGGTCTCGGGCGTCGCCTCGGAGCGGGGGACGTCCGCCGTGATGCGACCCTCGGAGAGCGTGTAGATGCGGTCACAGATGCCGAGCAGTTCGGGGAGTTCGGAGGAGATCACGATGATCCCCTTCCCCTGGTCGGCGAGCGCGTTGATGATCGTGTAGATCTCGTACTTCGCGCCGACGTCGATGCCGCGGGTGGGCTCGTCGAGGATCAGCACGTCCGGGTCGGCGTACATCCACTTCGACAGGACGACCTTCTGCTGGTTGCCGCCCGAGAGCTTGCCCGTGACGGCGTTCACCGTCGGGGCCTTGATGTTCATGTTCTTGAGGAAGCCACGTGCGACGGTGGTCTCCTCGGAGCTGTTGACGAAGCCCCAGTTGGCGAGCTTGCCGAGGGCTGAACCCGACACGTTGCGCTTGATGTCGTCGATCAGGTTGAGGCCGTAGCGCTTGCGGTCCTCGGTGGCGTAGGCGATGCCGTTGTCGATCGCCGCCGACACGGTGTTCGTCTTGATCGGGACGCCGCGCTTGTAGACGGTGCCGCTGATGCCGGTGCCGTACGAGTGCCCGAAGACGCTCATCGCGAGTTCGGTGCGTCCGGCGCCCATCAGCCCGGCGATGCCGACGATCTCACCGGCGCGGACCATGAGGTTCGCGTCGTGGATGATCTGGCGCGAGGCGTCGAGCGGGTGGTGGACGTTCCAGTCCTCGATGCGGAGGAGCTCTTCGCCCACGTTCGACTCGTGCTCCGGGTAGCGGCTGGACAGGTCGCGACCCACCATGCCGCGGATGATGCGGTCCTCGGAGATCTCGTCGGCGTGCATGTCGAGCGTCTCGATCGTCTGCCCGTCGCGGATGATCGTGACCTTGTCCGCGATCGCCTTGATCTCGTTCAGCTTGTGGCTGATGATGATCGCCGTCATGCCCTCGGCCTGCAGCGACTTGATCAGCTCGAGCAGGTGCGCGGAGTCGTCGTCGTTGAGAGCGGCGGTCGGCTCGTCGAGGATGAGGAGCTTCACCTTCTTCGACAGCGCCTTCGCGATCTCGACGAGCTGCTGCTTGCCGACACCGATGTCCACGATCTTGGTGATCGGGTTGTCCTTGAGACCGACCCGCTTGAGCAGTTCGGCCGCGGCGAGGTTCGTCTTGTTCCAGTCGATGAAGCCGCCCTTGGACCGCTCGTTGCCGAGGAAGATGTTCTCGGCGATCGACAGGAACGGGCTCAGGGCGAGCTCCTGGTGGATGATGACGACGCCGGCTTCCTCGGAGTCGTTGATGTTCGAGAACCGGACCTGCTGGCCCTCGAAGAGGATCTCGCCGTCGAACGTGCCGGCCGGGTAGACGCCCGACAGCACCTTCATCAGCGTCGACTTGCCGGCGCCGTTCTCGCCGCAGATCGCGTGGACCTGGCCGCGTTCGACCTCGATGGAGACGCCCTGCAGCGCCTTCACACCGGGGAACGTCTTGGTGATGTCGCGCATCTCGAGGATGGTGTCCGCCACGTCGACCGCCTTCCGTTCCGCGCGCTGGTGCGCGCTCGAAGAAATAGGGGGAGGACAGACCGGAGGCGCGGTGCGGGACCGCGCCGCGCCTCCGGTCCGTCAGAGGGGTGCGACCTACTGGAGGTCGGATTCCTTGTAGTAACCGGAGTCGACGAGGACCTTCTTGTAGTTGTCCTTCGTGACGACCGTCGGCTGGAACAGGTAGGTCGGGACGACCTTGACCTTGTTGTCGTAGCTCTTGGTGTCGTTGACCTCGGGCTTCTTGCCCGTCAGCAGGTCGTCAGCCATCGTCACGGACTGGGTCGCCAGCTTGCGCGTGTCCTTGTAGATGGTCGAGTACTGCTGGTCGTTGATGATCGACTTGACCGACGCGGCTTCGGCGTCCTGACCCGTGATGGTCGGGAGTGGACGGCTGCTGGTGCCGTAGCCGGCGCCCTGCAGTGCCGAGATGATGCCGATCGACATGCCGTCGTAGGGGGAGAGCACGCCGTTCAGCACGGTGCCGCCCGAGTAGGACTTGGCGATCAGGTTCTGCATGCGGGCCTTGGCGGTCGCCGGGTCCCACTGCTGCGTGGCGGCCTGCGTGAAGCCGTCCTGGCCGGAGCCGATCTTGATCGTGCCGTCCTCGATGTACGGCTTGAGGGTCTTCATCGCGCCGTTGAAGAAGAACGTGGCGTTGTTGTCGTCGGGCGAGCCGGCGAACACCTCGATGTTGAACGGACCCTTCTTGCCGGTCTTCTTGCCGTCCGCGTCGAGCACACCCAGCCCGGTGAGGAGCGAGGTGGCCTGGTCGACGCCGACCTTCTCGTTGTCGAACGAGACGTAGTAGTCGACGTTCTTCGAGCCGGTGAGCAGGCGGTCGTAGGAGATCACCTTGATGCCGGCCTTGGCGGCGTCGTCGAGCTGGTCGGACAGCGAACCACCGTCGATGGACGCGACGATGAGGACCTTCGCGCCCTTCGTGATCATGTTGCTGACCTGCTGGACCTGCTGCGGGATCTTGTTGTCTGCGTACTCGAGGTCGACCTTGTAGCCCTTCTTCTCGAGGTCGCTCTTGACGGCGTTGCCGTCCTTGATCCAGCGCTCCGACACCTTCGTGGGCATCGCGACGCCGACGAGGGCGCCCTTGTTGTCGGTGCTGCTGCCACCGTCGCCGGTCGCGGAACGACCACCGCCGGCGGAGCAAGCGGCCAGGGAGAGAGCGAGGCCGAGGGCTGCGACGCCCGCGACGATCCTGCGCTTCTTCATCGAAGTACCTCTGTTCCTCTCGCGTCGACATCGACGCGTTCAGGTGCGGGGCTGCTGTGTCCCGCTGGGGATGTGATGCTCCAAGTGAGCGCTCACATCATGTGGTCTCCGCCGAGCGGTGTCAACTCGTCGAGACCGGATCGGGATGTCGTGTCCCCGAACTGGTGTCGCGGTACGGTGACCGGATGACGACGACCGCGACGCCGAACGGCAGGGGACGCAAGGCCCCGACGATCTTCGACGTCGCCGAACGGGCCGGCGTCTCCCACCAGACCGTCTCCCGCGTGATCAACGGGGACCCGACCGTCCGGGAGCAGTTCCGGACCAAGGTCACCGACGCCGTCACCGCCCTCGGCTACCGACCCCGGGCAGCGGCCCGGGCCCTCGCCGGCGGCCGCAGCCGGGCTCTCGGACTGGTCAGCGCGGGCGATGCGCTCTACGGACCGTCGAGCACCGCGATCGGCTTCGAACGCGCCGCCCGGACAGCCGGGTACCACGTGCTCCTCTCGACCCTGCCGGACGACCCGAAGCCCGCTGACCTCTCCGAAGCGCTGTCGACCCTGCTGGCGCAGGACGTCGCCGCGGTCGTCCTCGTCGCCGCCGACAACCGGGTGCTCGACGCCCTCGCGTCGCTGACGCTGCCGGTGACGGTGCCCGTCGTCGTCGCGAACGCCGTCCAGCGCGACGCCCTGCCGACCGACCTGGTCGTGCCGGGCAGCGGTGGAGCGACGATCTCCGCGGTCGCCATCGACCAGGCCGCGGGTGCGACCCTGGCGCTGGAGCACCTGTTCGCCCTGGGGCACCGCCGGATCGTGCACATCGCCGGACCGACCGTCTCGCAGGAGGCCGAGGTGCGTCGTGCGACCTACGACCGGACCATGCGTGCCCGTGGCCTGACCCCGGTCGTGTTCGAGGGCGACTGGACCCCGGCGAGTGGCTTCGCGGCCGGCCGGGCGATGGACGTCGCCGCGGTCGACGCGGTGTTCGCCGGGAACGACCAGATGGCGCTCGGCGTCCTGCACGCCTTCGCCGAAGAAGGACTGCGGGTGCCGGACGACGTCGCGGTGATCGGCTTCGACGACGTGCCGGAGGCGGCGCACTTCACCCCGCCGCTGACGACCGTCCGCCAGGACTTCCAGGCGATGGGGGAGCGGGTGCTCGCCTCGGCGCGGGCGCTGCTCGAGGGCGGTCAGCACGACGACGCCCTGTTGCAGCCCGAGCTGGTGGTCCGGCGCAGCACGTGAGCGCACGCAGCGGGGGCGGACACCGACCGGTGCCCGCCCCTGCTGCTCGT
Source organism: Curtobacterium sp. APC 4022 (assembly GCF_030407555.1). Taxonomy (NCBI): domain Bacteria; kingdom Bacillati; phylum Actinomycetota; class Actinomycetes; order Micrococcales; family Microbacteriaceae; genus Curtobacterium; species Curtobacterium sp. APC 4022. The sequence goes on along the minus strand of NZ_JASDDD010000023.1, from coordinate 19,945 downwards.
CCGACCGGTCTCGCCGGCCCGGTCGTCAGCCCTTCAACGCGCCCGACGACAACCCGGCGACGTAGAACCGCTGCAGTCCGACGTAGAGCGCGATGCACGGGATCATCGCCACGACCGACCCGGCGACGAGGTTGCCGTAGGACACCTGCCCGTACGCCCCGGTCTGCAGGTTGAGCAGCGCCACCGGCAGCGTGTACAGCGAGTCCTTCGTCAGGAACGTCAGGGCTCCGAGGAACTCCGTCCACGACGCCAGGAACGCGTAGAGCGCCGCGGTCGCCGCCCCAGGCAGGAGCAGCGGACGGAGCACGGAGACGACCACCCGGAAGCGCGAGGCCCCGTCGACGAAGGCCGAGTCCTCGAGCTCGGTCGGGATCGACTGGAAGGCGTTCCGCATCACGAACACCCCGAACGGCAGGTTCACCGTCGTGTAGAAGAGCACGAGCCCGAGCAGCGAGTTCGTGAGCTTCATCGCGTTCAGCTCGAGGTACAGCGGCGTCAGGATGGCCTGGAACGGCACCATCATCGTCAGCAGTACCAGCCCGAACACGACACCGGACCCGCGGAACCGGAAGCGCGCGAACCCGTACCCGGCCATCGTCGCGATCACCGCGGTGAGCACCGCCGTGGCGATCGACACGACGAGCGAGTTGACGACACCGGTCAGCAGGTGTGACGACGACGAGAACACGGCGGCGAAGTTCTGCCACCCGAGCTGGAAGAACGTCGCCGGGTCGGGTGCCTGGGTGATGACGGCCTCGGACTGGAACGCCCGCAGGATCGACCAGAGCAGCGGGACGCCGAACACCAGCGCGGACCCGACGCCGGCGATCGCGTAGAGGGTGCGCTTGACCGCGGTGTCGCGCGGGTGCTGGACGCTGCCCTGCTGGTGGCGGCGACGACGCCCGTCGCCGGTGGTGGTCAGGGTGCGCGTGGACAGGTCCGGCGCCCCGAGGGCGGCACGGGAGGTCGTGGTGCTCATGGCGTCAGTCCTTCTCTCGCAGTGCCCAGAACTGGACCACCGTGACGGCGGCGATCACCACGACCAGAGCGATCGACTGGGCGGTCGCGGCCCCGAGCTGCAGGTTCACGAACCCGCGGTTGTAGATCGCGTTGACGATGGTCGTGGTCTCGGTCCCCGGCCCGCCCTGGGTCAGGATGTAGAACTGGTTGAAGGCCAGCAGCGACCCGATGACCGAGATGATGACGCTCAGCGCGATGGTCGAGCGGATCATCGGGATGGTGATGAGCCGCTCGGTCTGCCACCACGACGCGCCCTCGAGCTGCGCGGACTCGTAGACCTCGTCGGGGACGCCCTGCATCGCCGACATGAGCAGCACCATCGTCAGCCCGGACACCGCCCAGACCACGAGCACGCAGATGAGCACCGTCGCCAGCGGGCCGTTCACGAGCCACGCGGTGCTGCCGTCGGTGATCCCGAGCCAGCGGAGCACCAGGTTCACGGCGCCCGAGTTCGGCTGCGCCTCGAGCACGAGCATGAACGACAGCGTCGTCAGCCCGACCACGTAGGGCAGGAAGAACACCGTCCGCAGCACGGTGCTGCCACGGCGGCGGGCCCGGACGAGCACGGCGAGGAAGTACCCGAGCGCCAGGATCGGCAGGGTCACGATCGCCGTGTAGAGCAGCGTGTACAGGATCGCGTGCACGAACGTCGGGTCCTGGAACAGCGTCAGGTAGTTCTGCAACCCGATGAACCGGTACGACCCGATCAGCGGCCAGTTCGTGAACGAGATGTACAGCGCGAACACGAGCGGCGCGAGCACGAATACGGCGACGAACAGGATCGCCGGCGCGACGAGCACCGCGCCGGTCCGGGGCGGGTGGGTGAGTGAGTTGCGGGGCCGAGCCGGGCCGCCGCCGGGGCCGCGGCCCACGGTGGGACGGCCGACACCGGTCCGGCCGGCGGGGCGCCGGGTGGAGATGGTCGACATGCGTGCACCTCTCTGTGCATCAACGAGAGCGAGACGAGCGAGACGAGCGGGAGCGGGACGAGGAGGCTCAGGCCTGGACCTGGTCGAGGATCCGCTGGTAGTCGGACTGCGCCGTCCGCATGGCGGCAGCGCTCCCCGAGCCGAACACGGCCTCGCGGAACATCGCGAAGTACGGCGACGACGGCTGGTTGTTGAGCAGGTTGTACGCCAGCGTCCGCGGCGCGTAGCCCTTCTCGAAGGAGTCCAGCGGCCCGGAGGCCAGCGGGAACCGCTTCCGGTACTCCGGCGTGGCGGCGTCGGACCGGGTCGGGAAGTACCCGCCGTCCGGCAGCGCCTGCTGCTGCCGGAGCCCGTTCGCGTACTGCATGAACGCCCAACCCCCGGACGGGTTCGCCGCCCCGTTCGGGATGCACATGTTGTCGCCGCCGTCGAAGAACGACCGCTTGCCGTCCCACGACGGGATGAGCACGGTCTGCATCTTCGCCCGCATCGCCTTCGTCGCCGCGGGCACGGTGGCCCCGTACGAGGTCGGGAAGATGCCGACCTTGCCGGCCCGGAAGTCCGCTCCCCACGTGGTGCCGGCGTCGGAGTACGTCGCCTTCGACAGCACCCCGTCCCTCCAGAGCTGCCGGTAGAACTCGAGCATCCGTTCCAGGGCCTCGTTGCCGACGATGTTCGCCCGCTGCGAGCCGACCTCGCCGGACATCATGTCGACGCCGGTCGCCCACACGTGCGGCTGGGTGACGAAGCCGATGATGCCGGCGGCGTTGCCGGAGATCGACCAGCCGTACACGTCGTCGCCGGTCTTCCGGATCGCCTTCGCCGCGTCGAGCAGCGTGGACAGGTCCTTCGTCGACTCCTGGACGTCGAGGCCCGCACGCTCGAACAGCTCGGTGTTCACGAACAGCTGCGAGTTGTCCGCCAGGTACGGCAGCCCGTAGTACCGGCCGCGGTACTCGAGCAGGCGCAGGTGGCCGGGGGAGATCGCATCGACGTAGTCGAGGTCCTGCACCACGTCGGTCAGGTCGGCGAACGCGTCGCGGAAGATGAACAGCTGCGAGTTGATGTCGTCGATGTCGACGACGTCCGGCGGCGTCCCGCCACGGATCGCGGTCGCGAGCTTCGTCACGTACTGCGCGTCCGGCACCGGGGTGAGCTGGACCTGCAACTCCGGATTCGCGCGGTTGAAGCCGGCGACGGCCGAGGTCAAACCGGCCTGGGTCGCGGACCGGCACCAGACCTGCACGGTGCCGGTCGCGCCCTTGCCGAAGACGGCCGGCTTCGCGACGACCTTCGGCAGGCTGCCGGAGCACCCGGCCAGGGTGAGGGCTGCCGCACCGGCGACCCCGCCGACGAGGAACGACCTGCGGTCCACGACGTCACCGTGCCAGCGGGAGCCAGACGCGCATCGGCGCGGCCCCTCGGTTCGCCCACGCGTAGTACGGGACGGCGGTCGCGGTGACCTCGCGAGCTGCCGGGAGGCCCGTGGTCGCGTCCGCGGACCCGGCCACGTCGTCGACGCTGGTCGCCTCGCCCGCGCGATCCGTCCCTCCCGGCCCGTCCAGCCGCCGGTACGGCCACGCCGGCTGCACGTGCTCGGCCGGTGCGTGCCCCGGGACCCGCAGCGTGACGACCCCGTCGAGCAGCTCGTCCCGGTGCTCTTCGGTGATCGGCGCCGCCGCGTCCACCGTCAGGTCGTCGACCGTGAAGCCCTGCTGGTCCGCCTGCTCGACCGCGTAGACGAGCGGGCCGCGCTCGATGGCGACCTGCCCGCGGGCGGCGTCGATGCGCGCGTCGGCGACGTACCGGTGCGGCGTCGTGTCGAAGGTGAGCTCGACGGTGTCGCCGGCCGACCACTCGCGGTCGATGACGTGCAGGGTGCCGGCCGACGGACTCGCCTGACTCGCCGAGCCGTCCGGGCCGGTGACGGTCGTGGTGTCCGACCAGGCGGGGATCCGGAGTCCGAGGGCGAGGGGTCCGTCCTCGGTGACGGTGATGCGCACCCGGCCGTCGTGCGGGTACCCGGTCTCGACCTCGACGACGCCGAGCGAGGCGGTCGCGTACTGGTGGACCTGCAGCCCGCCGTCGGTCGCTGTCGCCAGGTAGCCGTCGAGGCTGGCGAAGGTGCGCATGATGTTCGGCGGGCAGCAGGCGCAGTCGAACCAGCCCCGACGGCCGTGGGCGGGGGAGCGGTTCTCGTCCTGGTGTGCGTGGTCGCGCTGCTGCAGCGGGTTGACGTAGAAGTACTCGGTGCCGCCGAGGCTGACGCCCGCCAGGAACGCGTTGTACAGCAGGCGCTCGATCGCGTCGGCGTAGACCGGCTTGCCGGTCGCGAGCAGCAGGCGCCAGGCCCACTGCACCCCGCCGATGGCCGCGCAGGTCTCGGCGTAGCCGCGGTCGGTCGGCAGCTCGTACGGATCGCCGAACGCCTCCCAGTCCCACCGGGCACCGAGGCCGCCGGTGATGAACGCCTTCGTCGCCATCATGTCCGCGAACTGCCGCTCGCTCGCCGCGAGGAGCTCGGTGTCCCCGGTCTCGATCGCGACGTCGACCGCGCCGGCCGCCAGGTACACGGCACGGACCGCGTGGCCCTCCACCGTCGTGGCCTCGCGGCTGGGCACCCGGTCGGAGAAGTACGTCGGCTCGCCGCCGGCCCGCTCGATGATGCCGTGCCCGCGGGCGTCGACGAACCAGTGCGCCAGGTCGAGGTAGGCGCGGGTGCCGGTCTCGCGGTACAGCTCGACCAGGCCCATCTCGACGACGGGGTGACCGTCGACGTCCACGGTCTGGCCGGGGCCGTCGCCGAACGTGCGGACCAGGTGGTCGGCGTTCCGGATCGCGACCTGGAGCAGCGCGTCGTCCCCGGTGGCACGGTGCTGGGCCACGGCCGCCTGGTACAGGTGCCCGGCGCAGTACATCTCGTGGCTCCACTTGAGGTCCGTGTACCGCTCGCCCTTCCCCCGGATCTGCTGCACGGAGTCGAGGTAGCCGTCGTCGGCCTGTGCCTGCGCGTACAGGCTGGTGACCTCGCGCTGCAGCTCCAGCAGGTCGTCCGACGGGGCGCGGCCGTACTCCCACGCCACTGCCTCGAGCCACTTCGTCACGTCGGAGTCCATGAAGACCGGGCCGACCGCCTCGCCCTCCTCGAGCCCGGCGGCGATCCGGAGGTTCCGGAAGTTCCCGGCGGCCTCGAGCAGGGCGTGGGCGCCGCGGATCGCGTCGCGGCCGTTGCGCTGCTGCCGGAGCGCCCAGAAGCCCCTGGTGATCCGGGCGTCACCGGTGGGCAGCGGCCGGAGCGTCAGGCGCGCCTGGGCGGTCGGGAGGACCGGGGTCGCGGTGTGCGCGCCGCGGTCGGTCGCGAGCGTGGTGGTCATGTCGCCTCCTTGCGATGTGACTGGTGCCGTCCGGACTGCATCGTCGCGGGACGGAAAACGCTTTCTGCGGTGGACGTTACGACACGGACGGGAGGCGCGCAAGGGCTTCTTGCATCGGCTTGCGTATGATCATGCGAACGTCCAGAACCTCGGAAAGGTGGTTGCCGTGACGCTCGAACGCACCGGTCAGCCGATCCGGATCACCGACGTCGCCGCGCTCGCCGGGGTGTCGATCGGCACCGCGTCGAAGGCGCTCAACGGCACCGGGCAGCTCCGTGACACCACCCGGCAGCGCGTGAAGGACGCCGCCGAGAAGCTCGGGTTCGTCGGCGACGCCCGGGCCCGCGCGCTGTCCTCGGGGCGGACCTACACGGTCGGCATGATCACCACCGACTCGTTCGGTCGGTTCTCGATCCCGGTGCTGCTCGGTGCCGAGGACGCCCTGTCCGCCGGGCGGATGGCCGTGCTGCTCTGCGACACCCGCGACGACCACGTGCGCGAGGCCCACTACCTGCGCTCCCTGGCGGCCCGCGGCGTCGACGGCGTCATCGTGACCGGCCGCTCCGCCGACGCCCGGCCCCCGATCGACGTGTCGATGCCGGTCGTCTACGCCTTCACCCCCTCCACCGACGACGCCGACGTCTCGATCACCCTCGACGACGCGGCCGGTTCGGCGCTCGTCGCCGCACACGTCCGCTCGCTCGGCCGCCAGCGGGTCGCCGTCGTCACCGGACCCGGACGGCACCGGTCCGCGGTGCGCCGGACGGACGGCGCGTCGACGGAGCTCGGGGCGCACCTGGTGACACCGCCGCTGTTCGGCGAGTGGTCCGAGCGCTGGGGGCGACAGGCCGTGGACGTGCTCGCGCGCCAGGCGCCCGACGTCGACGCGATCGTCTGCGGCAGCGACCAGATCGCCCGTGGCGTGTGCGACCGACTGCGGGAGACCGGACGGTCCGTACCCGGCGACGTCGCGGTGACCGGCTTCGACGACTGGGACGTGATGGCCCTGGCGAGTCGTCCGCCGCTGACCACGGTGGACCTGCGGCTGGAGGAGCTCGGCCGGGTCGCCGGGCAGGCGCTCCTGGCGCTGATCGACGGCGGGACGGCCGCCTCGGCATCGGTCACGCCCTCGCTCGTGATCCGCGAGAGCACCGTCGGCGCCTGACGCCGGCACCCTCCGGTGCACTCGGCGGCGACACGGCCGGGCGAGTTGTCCACGTGAGCGCTCACGCGCTACGGTGTGAGCGCTCACTCGACGGCGAGAGCAGGAGGCCCACCATGAGCGACGACCGGACCCGCGAGATCGCGGACGGCCGCACGACCCTCGGCATCGAACTCGGGTCGACCCGCATCAAGGCGTGTCTGGTGGGCGAGGACCTGACCGTCATCGCCTCCGGCAGCCACGAGTGGGAGAACGAGTTCGTCGACGGTCGCTGGACCTATCCGCTGGCAGCGGTCGAGACCGGTGTCCGCGCCGCGTACGCCGCACTGGTCGCCGACCTGCAGGCGCAGCACGGCACGGTGCCGACGACGTTCCGCGCCGTCGGGGTCTCGGCGATGATGCACGGCTACCTGCCCTTCGACGCTGACGGCGAGCTGCTCGTGCCCTTCCGCACCTGGCGCAACACCTCGACCGGCCCGGCAGCCGCGGCCCTGAGCGATGCGCTCGGCTTCAACATCCCGCTCCGCTGGTCGATCGCGCACCTGTACCAGGCCGTCCTCGACGACGAGCAGCACGTCGCGCAGACCACGGGCATCACGACGCTCGCCGGGTACGTGCACCGGGAGCTCACCGGGCAGGACGTCCTCGGTGTGGGGGACGCCTCGGGTGTGTTCCCGATCGACCCGGCCACCGGCGACTACGACGCCCGGATGCTCGACACCGCACAGGACCTCATCGGGGTCCCCGACCTCCGCGCACTCCTGCCCGAGGTCCGCGTCGCCGGCCAGGACGCCGGCCACCTGACCCCCGCGGGCGCCGCCTGGCTCGACCCCACCGGCACCCTGCAGCCCGGCGCCCCGCTCTGCCCGCCCGAGGGTGACGCCGGCACCGGCATGGTCGCCACGAACGCGGTCGCGCAGCGCACCGGCAACGTCAGCGTCGGCACGAGCATCTTCGCGATGGTCGTCCTCGAGCGCGCGCTGTCCACCCCGCACGAGGAACTCGACGTCGTCACCACCCCCGCCGGTGACGCCGTCGCGATGGTGCACTGCAACAACGGCGCCAGCGAGATCGGCAGCTGGGCGCGGGTCTTCGGCCGCTTCGCCGAGGCCGCCGGCACCCCGACCGACGCCGACACCGTGTTCCGCACCCTGCTCGACGAGGCCGCCACCGCCGACCCCGACGCCGGCGGACTGCTCGCCGTCAACTACCTGGCCGGCGAACCCGTCACCGGCGTCGAGGACGGCCGACCGCTGCTCCTCCGCGCCCCCGACGCCCGGTTCACGCTCGGCAACCTGGTCCGCGCCGAACTCATGGGCGCGTTCGCGACGCTCGCCATCGGCATGGAGGTCCTGCACGCCGAGGGCGTCGCCGTCGACCGGATGACCGCACACGGCGGACTCTTCCGGACGCCCGGCCTGCCGCAGCGCCAGCTCGCCGCCGCACTCCGCGTGCCCGTCGCGCTCGAGGCCACCGCCAGCGAGGGCGGGGCGTGGGGCATCGCCGTCCTCGCCGCCTACCTGGAGCACGCGGCCGACACCTCGCTCGCCGAGTACCTCGGCACGACCGTGTTCGGTTCGGCGGCGTCCGACGTCGTCGACCCGGACCAGCGCGACGTCGACGGCTTCACGACGTACCTCGACCGGTTCCGGGCAGCGCTGCCGATCCAGGCGATCGCGGCGGGCGCGACCACGACGCCGGGCGCGACCATGACGCCGGGCGCGACCTCGGCGGCCGGCGAGCCGACGACGGCAGCCGAGCCGGGCCTCCAGGCCGAACACGACAGCAGCGCCGACGCGCACCAGCAGGAACAGGACGTGAACTGATGACCGACGACACCACCAAGGCGGCCGTCGCCGCAGCGCGGGAGCGCGTGGCCCGACTGCACGGCGAACTCGTCCGCTACGGGCTGGTCATCTGGACCGGCGGCAACGTCTCTGAGCGCGTGCCCGGCACCGACCTGTTCGTCATCAAGCCGAGCGGTGTCGTCAGCGAGGACCTGACCCCCGAGAACCAGGTCGTCTGCACCCTCGACGGTGTGCCGGCCGAGGGCTGGGGCAACGCGCACGGTCCGTCCTCCGACACCGCCGCACACGCCTTCGTGTACCGGAACATGCCCGAGGTGAACGGTGTCGTGCACACCCACTCGACCTACGCCACCGCCTGGGCCGCCCGCGCCGAGGAGATCCCCTGCGTGATCACCGCGATGGCCGACGAGTTCGGCGGCCCGATCCCGGTCGGCCCGTTCGCGATCATCGGCGACGACTCGATCGGCCAGGGCATCGTCGCGACGCTCAAGGACCACCGGTCCCGCGCCGTGCTCATGCAGAACCACGGCGTCTTCACCATCGGCAAGGACGCGAAGGACGCCGTCAAGGCCGCCGTGATGTGCGAAGACGTCGCCCGCACGGTCCACATCGCGAAGCAGGGCGGTGACCTCGTGCCGATCGCGCCCGAGGACGTCGACCGCCTCTTCGACCGTTACCAGAACGTCTACGGACAGAACCCCGAAGGAGCCATGCGATGACGCAGGACACCCCCACCACGACGGACGCCGTCGACCCCCAGGCCACGCTCGAGCGCTACGAGGTCTGGTTCCTCACCGGCTCACAGGGCCTCTACGGCGAGGAGACCCTCCGCCAGGTCGAGGAGCAGAGCCGCGCGGTGCACGAGTCGCTCGCCGGAGCACTGCCGGTCAAGCTCGTGTGGAAGCCCGTGCTCAAGGACGCAGACGGCATCCGCCGCGCCCTCATCGAGGCCAGCGCGGACGACAACGTCATCGGTGTCACGACGTGGATGCACACGTTCAGCCCCGCCAAGATGTGGATCGGCGGTCTCAACGCGCTGACCAAGCCGCTGCTGCACCTGCACACGCAGGCGAACGTCACGCTGCCCTGGGCGGACATCGACTTCGACTTCATGAACCTCAACCAGGCCGCGCACGGCGACCGCGAGTTCGGCTACGCCCTCGCCCGCATGGGCGTCCGGCACGCCACCGCCGTCGGCCACGTGAGCGACCCGCGCGTGCAGCAGCGCGTCGCCGACTGGACCCGCGCCGCCGCCGGTGCCGCCGCGATCCGCGAGCTCAAGCTCACCCGCTTCGGCGACAACATGCGCTACGTCGCCGTCACCGAGGGCGACAAGACCGAGGCCGAGATCGAGCTCGGCGTGCAGGTCAACACCTGGGCCGTCAACGAGCTCGCCGCCGCCGTGGACGCCGCGACGGCCGACACTGCCGCCGTCGACGAGCTCGTCGCCGCGTACGAAGCGGAGTACGACGTCGACCCGTCGCTCCGTCGCGACGGTGACCGGCACGGCGCGCTCCGCGACGGTGCCGCGATCGAACTCGGACTCCGCGCCCTGCTCGCCGAGAACGGGTCCGCCGCGTTCACCACGAACTTCGAGGACCTCGGCACGCTCAAGCAGCTGCCCGGCCTGGCCGTCCAGCGACTGATGGCCGACGGGTACGGCTTCGGCGCCGAGGGCGACTGGAAGACGGCCGTCCTGGTCCGCGCGATGAACGTCGCCGGCGCCGGACTGCCCGGTGGCGCCTCCCTGATGGAGGACTACACGTACGACCTCACCCCGGGTGCCGAGAAGATCCTCGGCGCGCACATGCTCGAGGTGTCGCCGACCCTGACCTCGTCGACCCCGACGCTCGAGATCCACCCGCTCGGCATCGGCGGCAAGGACGACCCGGTGCGCCTGGTCTTCACCGCCGACGCCGGCCCCGCGGTCGTCGCCGCCCTGAGCGACACCCGCGACGGCTTCCGCCTCACCGCGAACGTCGTCGAGGTCGTCCCGCCGACCGAGGCACTGCCCAACCTGCCCGTCGGCCGTGCCGTCTGGGAGCCGCAGCCGTCGTTCCCCGTCTCGGCCGAGGCCTGGCTCAGCGCCGGCGCCGCCCACCACACCGTGATGACGACCGCCGTCGGCATCCAGGTGCTCGAGGACCTCGCCACCATGATCGGCACCGAGTTCCTGGTCATCGACGAGCACACCACGCTGCGCGGCTTCCGCGACGAGGTCCGCACGCAGCAGACCTGGCACCGGCTCGACCGGGGCTTCTGAGTCGGTCGGGAGGCCTACGATGAGCGACGTGATCGACGACGACACCACCACCGCAGCCCACACCCGCACCAACTGGGCGGGGAACGTCACCTACTCGGCGAGCCGCCTGGCGGAACCGACGAGTGTGGACGACCTCCAGCGGCTGGTCGCCTCGACCCCGCGCCTGACGGCGCTCGGGTCACGGCACTCGTTCAACACCATCGCCGACACCGACGCGGTGCAGGTGACGCTCACGGGCCTCCCGCCCGAACTCGACGTGGACTCAGACCGGCGCGTGGCACGTGTCGCCGCCGGCCTCACGCACGCCCAGGTCGCCGTCGGCCTGGAGGCCCGTGGCTGGGCCCTCGCGAACCTCGCGTCCCTGCCGCACATCTCCGTCGCCGGCGCCGTTGCGACCGGCACCCACGGTTCCGGTGTCGGCAACGCGTCGCTCGCCCAGTCGGTCGTCGGACTCGAGATCGTCCGGGCCTCCGGCGACGTCGAGGTCGTCGGCGTGGACGACCCCCGGCTCGACGCGCACCGGGTCGCCCTCGGCGCGCTCGGGGTCGTCGTCGCGGTGCACCTGGCGGTCGAACCGACCTACCGGGTCGCGCAGACCGTGCACACCGGGCTCGGCTGGGACGTCGTCGACGCGCAGTTCGAGTCGATCATGTCCGCCGGCTACAGCGTCAGCATGTTCACCGGCTACACCGACGACGGCATCCGGCAGATCTGGACCAAGCGGCGCGAGGACCGCGACGACGCCGTGATCGAACTCGCCGCCCTCGGTGCCGTGGCCGGTGCCGAACCGATCCACCCGGTGCCCGGAAGCGAGACCGCCGGTGTCACCGAACAGGGCGGCGTGCCCGGCCCCTGGCACGAGCGACTGCCGCACTTCCGGTCGTCGTTCACGCCCTCGGCGGGCGAGGAGATCCAGGCCGAGTACATGATCGACGCGAGCAACGCCGTGTCCGCGATCCAGGCGCTCCGGGGGATCGGGGACGCCATCGCCCCGGTGCTCTTCGTGTCCGAGATCCGTCGCATCGCCGCCGACGACGCCTGGCTCGCGCCGAGCTCCGGCCGTGACTCGGTCGCGTTCCACTTCACGTTCCGCCGTCAGACCGAGGACGTGGCGGTCGCGCTGCCCCTCATCGAGAACGCCCTCGCGCCGTTCGGTCCCCGCCCGCACTGGGGCAAGGTCGCGGCGGCGAGCCCGGAGCGGCTACACCAGGTCTACCCGCAGCTCGGGGCGTTCTCGGCGCTGGCGCGGGACCTCGACCCGGAGGGGCGCTTCCGCAACCCGTTCCTGGACCGCGTGCTCGGCTGAACCCGCAGTAAGCAGCCGAAGGGGGGTCCTCGGTAACCGTCACCGGCACGCTGAGGACCCCCTTTTTCGTGCCGTCAGTAGGTGTTCCAGAAGGCGGTGTTCCCGCCACCGAGATTACGCGGGAGTGAGGCGCTCGCCCACTTGTTCTTCGCTGCCACCGACTTCGCACACTGGTTGAGGAGCCCACCGTTGCACGCAGTGGCGGAGTGGTACTTCGAGGCGTGATGGTACTTGGAGTACACCTTGCTGTTGACGCCGTGATCCCACAGGCCACCCCCGACAGCAGAGGTCGCTGCTGACGCCGCGGTCGCGGGGATACCAACGATGAGAACGGCGCTCGCGGCCGCGATCGTCGCGAGTTTTGTGAATCGCACGTGATGTCCTTTCTCCAGATGTTTTCGAGGCAGTCGCCCACTGGCACTTTGACTGATTCCGCAGAGACGCGCAAGTTCGTTCTTCCGAGCTGTAACGCAAGCACCCGCGATGGTGAGAAACTATTCGCGGCATCCGCGCGTCGATTTCGTTAGAGTGCTCGTCTACGGGCTCGTGGAAGAGAGCCTGGAAGACGGGAGATCGACTGGTGCGAGGCCTTTGTGTAGGAGCGGTGCTCGTCGCGTTGCTGTCGTGCGTCGGCTGCTCAGCGACGAAAGACAGCAACAAGGTGCCGGCGGTGGTTCGCGTCGACGACGTGACTTTCAAGGGGCCCTGGGCGGCGGATTTCGCGGAGCTGTACCAGCATGCGGAGGGTGATGAAGTCCGACGCGCTCTTCAAGACGGAGTCATCTCCGCAGGTGAGTATAGGCACTTCGAGCACTCCATCGAAGAGTGCTTAGACGGTCGCGGTGTCCGCGCTCGTTTCACGCAAGGCCAGTGGCTTTACGAACGTCCTGCCGATGTACCGGACGATGATGTTGACCGGTGTCTCGAAGCCAACGGGGCAACCGTTATGACCTTACGTGATTCCATGCTGCAGAACCCTGAACACATCGATGAGAGTGAATCAATGGCGCGCTGTCTTGTTCGAGAGGGAGCGGTTGTTCCCATGTACGACGCACAAGATTACGCGAGAGAGCTGGAGAGCGGCAAATACTCATTCGACGTTGAATCAGAGGCTTTCTCAAAGTGTCTTGAGGCTCCCGTCGGCGGGTGGCAGAAGTAGTGTGTTCGTAATGGATTTCATCTTCACGTACTTGGTGCCGTTCTTGGGGATCGTCCTGATCTGCATTCTGCTCTTCGCGGGAGCGCTCGTCTGGCAGCTCCTTCTAACAGCACGGTTGCTCCGTGATCACTCGACGATCAGACTCCCGGCTAGTGACGGGTGCCCCGTCGAGCCCGAGCCTGAGCCCAGGCTCGGGTCGGGACCAGATGGGCCAGCAAGGTGACGACTTTCCGGGCTGCTCGGTGTCTGAATCTGCGGAACGACTCCGTACGGCTGCTCGGCTGAGGAGGGTCCACCGGGCTCCCGGATCGCACTTCATCACCATCCACGTCGAAGTCCATTTGTAGGACACGAGGAGCGTCAGGCCAGGGGTGTGTCGCCGAGCGGGCTCGGCTACACTGCTTCCCGAGTGCTGAACTCGGGGAACGGTGTCTTCCCCTGGCCCTCCACTCGGAGAGCGAACCGAAGCCCGGGACTGTTCGTGCAGTCCCGGGCTTCACTCGTTCGCTCCGAGCGCGGTCCGGCGGTTCCGCGCTCGACGGCCAGCCTACCGGCGTGATACACGTATTCCAGAAGGTCACCGGGGGCCCGCGGGCTGCACTTCACAGGGGATGTCAGGGCACTGCACCGCCGTTCCACCGGGTCGTCGCCGGGGCTGTCCATGTGTGGACGCAAAGGTGAAGCATGGCGAACCTGAACCGCATCCTCGACATGGCCTCGAAGGTCATCGACAAGCAACTGCAGAAGCGCTCCGGCCGGCAGCCCGTCAGTGGGCAGTGGTCCGCGCCGGCGCCGGATCGACGCCAGCAGCAGCCCCCGGTCGGTAACCACCAGGCCCGTCCCGGCGCACCGAGCGAGGCCGACCGCGTCGCGATCGCGAAGTACGACTACCTGCTGAAGACCGCCGATCCCGAGCGGCTCGAGCAGGCCCACCACGACGCGTTCGCCCGACTCACGCCGGAGCAGCGCCAGCAGGTCCTGCAGCGGCTCAACGCGGAACTTCCGCAGCACGACCGGGGGACCGATGCCTCCGCGGCAGGTCTCGCCCGGACCTCGACACGGGGCGAGACGAGCCGTCCCGGGACCATGCGCAAGGTGCTCGGCGGTGCCGCGCTCGGTGGCGGTGCCCTGGCGGTCGGCGGCCTCGCGGTCGCGGTCGCCGGCGGTGCGGTCCTGAGCGCGGCCGCGGGACCGGTGCTCGCGCAGGCGGCGGACCTCGGCGTGGACTTCGAGGGTGTCGCGGCCGGCCTCGGCGACACGGTGGGCGGCGGTCTCGGTGACCTCGGCGGCAGTGTCGAGGGCGTGGCAGCGCAGGGGGAGCAGGCGCTCGGCGGACTCGGCGAACAGGTCGGGAACCTCGGCGAGGGCTTCCAGTGGCCGGGGATCAGCGACTTCTTCGACCGCTAGGCCGTGTCCGCAAGACCCGACGGTCTCCAGATCGCGACCGCCGTTCGGGAATGGCGGGCGACGCCGACGACTTGGAGTGTTTCGTTGTGCGTCGTCCCGCACGCGCGGGATTCGGAACGGATCCGGGCGCGGTGTCAGGATGGACGCCGCCCACCCGGCACCCCCGAACAAGGAGACCCGTCGTCATGAGACGTCCGAAGCGCCTGACCATCACCGCGGCCGTCGCCGCCGCAGCGGCCCTGGTCCTCGCGGGCTGCTCGGGCGGCAACGCCTCCGACGACGCCAGTGGCGGGACGGACAAGGGCGGCACGCTCAACATCCTCACGTCGCAGACCACGTTCCACCTCGACCCCGCGACGAGCCAGAGCCTCGGCATCACCTCGATGGGCCTCGTCGCCCGTCGCCTCACCACGTGGGACGTCGAGCCGGGCAAGACCGCGAAGGTCGTCCCGGACCTCGCCACGAACACCGGTGTCGCGAGCGACGACGGCAAGACCTGGACCTACACGCTGAAGGACGGCGTCGAGTTCCAGGACGGCACGCCGATCACCACGAAGGACATCAAGTGGGGGATCGAGCGCTCGTTCGCGCCGACCCTCTCCGGTGGTCTCAGCTACCACAAGTCCCTCCTGGTGGGCGGCAGCGACTACAAGGGGCCGTTCGAGGGCAAGAGCCTCGACAGCATCGAGACCCCGAACGACAAGACCATCGTCTTCAAGCTCAACGACGCGTACGGCGACTGGCCGTGGCTCGCGTCGATGCCGGCGTTCACCCCGGTCCCCGAGGGCCAGGGCACCGACACCGGTGCGTACGACCTCAAGCCGGTGGCGTCCGGCCCGTACCAGGTGCAGTCGAACCAGCAGGGCTCGCAGGTCACCCTGGTCCGCAACAAGGCCTGGTCCGCGAAGACGGACGAGGTACGCACCGCCGGCCCCTCGAAGATCGTCTTCAAGGAGAGCCAGGACCCGTCCACGGTGACGCAGACGCTGATCGCGGACAACGGTGACGCGAAGAGCTCCTTCGGCGCGATCTACCTCGGCGCCGCCGAGCTCAACCAGGTCCGGAGCAACCCGTCCGCGCAGGACCGCCTCGCCACGTCGAAGGCCGGCCCGATCAGCTACATGGCGATCAACACGCAGCGTGGCGAACTGAAGGACCTCAAGGTCCGCCAGGCCCTGCAGTACGCGGTCGACCGCAAGTCGTTCCGCATCGCCGCGGGTGGAGCCCTCGCCGGCACCTACGCCTCGACGCTCATCACGCCGGGCATCGCCGGTCGGCAGGACTACGACCTGTACAAGACGAGCGCTACGGGTGACGTCGACAAGGCGAAGTCGCTGCTGAAGCAGGCCGGGGTCTCGAACCTCAAGCTGACGCTCGTCACGCAGAACGACCCGACGTACCTCGCGCAGGCGCAGGCACTGCAGGCCGGTCTCAAGCGCGCCGGCATCACGGTCACGCTGAAGCCCCTCGACTACGACTCGTTCACGCAGGCCACCACGAACGGCACCGACTTCGACCTGTCGCTGTCGAGCTGGCAGCCGGACTTCCCGAGCGCGAACGCCAACCTGCAGCCGCTCTACGACTCGTCGCAGATCGGTGGCGGTGGCTACAACGTCTCGAAGTACAGCAACCCGGAGGTGGACGCCCTCATCGCGAAGGCCAGCGCCACGGTCGACCAGTCCGAGGCGCAGAAGACCTGGGCGCAGGCGGACAAGACGATCATGGCCGACGCTCCGGTCGTCCCGCTGATGTACGCCAAGCAGTCGTTCCTGGCCGGGTCCGACGTCGACAACTTCCAGATCGCCGACTTCCCGGCGTACCCGAACTACCTCAAGGTCTCGCTCAAGCAGTGACCGATCCCATCCTGCAGGTCCGGGGGCTCCGCGTCGCGTTCGGCGACGCGGAGCCCGTCGTCCGTGACGTCTCCTTCGAGCTGACGCCCGGTCGTGTCCTGGCGCTCGTCGGCGAGTCCGGCTCCGGCAAGTCCGTCAGCGCGATGAGCGTGCTCGGACTCCTGCCGCCGCAGGCGCGCGTCGAGGGCAGCGCCCGGTTCCGCGGCGAGGAGCTCGTCGGCGCACCCGTCGAGGAACTGCGCCAGGTGCGCGGCGCCGGCATCGGTGTGGTGTTCCAGGAGCCGATGAACTCGTTCACGCCGGTGCTGTCGATCGGGACGCAGATCGCCGAGGCGGTCCGCGCGCACCCGACCACGCTCGACCGCGCCGGGGTGTCCGCCCGGGTCGACGAGCTGCTCCGGTCCGCCGGCATCGCCGAGCCGGCGCGGATCCGGAAGGCCTTCCCGCACGAGCTCTCGGGCGGACAGCTGCAGCGCGCGATGATCGCGATGGCCCTGGCCGGTGACCCGGTCGCGCTCATCGCGGACGAGCCGACGACGGCGCTCGACGTCACCGTGCAGGCGGGGATCCTCGACCTGCTCCGGAACCTGTGCCGCGACCGAGGGCTCGCGGTGCTGCTCATCACGCACGACATGGGCGTGGTGGCGGACGTCGCCGACGAGGTGCTCGTGATGCGTCGCGGTGACCCCGTCGAGCACGGCCAGGTCGTCGACCTGTTCGCGCGCCCGCAGACCGAGTACACGCGAGCGCTCCTCGCCGCCGTGCCCGCTCTGGAGGCGCGGCCCGCCTCCGCCTCGGACGGCGCCTCTGCCGAGACTCGCGCTGAGCGACCGGACTCGCGTCCGACGGTCCGAGCCACGTCGCCCAGCGCGAGCGGTGCGGACGACGCGGGGCGCGCCTCCCGGCCGGTGGTCGCGCGCCTGCGCGACGTCGGCGTGCGGTACTCGCGCCGCGGCGAACCGACCGTGTCGGGCATCGACCTCGAGCTGCACGCCGGCGAGACCCTGGGCCTCGTGGGGGAGTCCGGTTCGGGCAAGACCACGATCGGCCGCGCCCTGGCCGGCCTCGTCCCGGTGGTCGAGGGCACCGTGGACGTCGACGGGCAGGACCTCCGCACCGCCCGAGGCCGGCGTCTCCGTGACATCCGCAAGCGTGTCGGGATCGTGTTCCAGGACCCGGCCTCGTCGCTGAACCCGCGGCAGAGCATCGGCTGGAGCATCGCCGAGCCGCTGCTGGTGCACGAACCGAGCGCCGACCGACCGGCACGCGTCCGCGAGCTGCTCGAGGCCGTGCAGCTCGACCCGTCGTGGGCCGAGCGGTTCCCGCACCAGCTCTCTGGCGGCCAGCGGCAGCGTGTCGCCGTGGCCCGGGCGCTGGCGCTCCGGCCGGCACTGCTCATCGCCGACGAACCGACCTCGGCGCTCGACGTCACCGTGCAGGCCGCGGTGCTCGACCTGCTCCGTGACCTGCAGGACGAGTTCGGGTTCGGGTGTCTGCTCGTCAGCCACGACCTGGCCGTCGTCCGGCAGCTCGCCGACCGGGTCGCCGTGCTGCACCACGGCCGGATCGTCGAACACGGCACGACGCAGGCCGTCCTCGACGACCCGCAGGAGGACTACACACGCATGCTGCTCGCCGCCGCACCGGTCGCCGACCCGGCCCGACAGGCCGAACGCCGCCGTGCCTGGCGCGAGTGGGAAGGGGTGGTCGCATGACCGCGAACGTCGTCGACCGTCCGGTCCGTCCGACTCCGGGCTCCGGCACCGGCTTCCGCGCCGTCGTCGGACGCATCCGACGTGACCGGTGGGCCGTGACCGCCGCGGTGGTCATCGCCGTGTTCGTCGTGGTCGCCCTCGCGGCGCCGCTCATCGCGCGGATCAGCGGGCAGGACCCCTACGGGTACAACGTGGGGGCGCTCAACGACTTCGGCGCACCCCGCGGTCCCCTGGGCGGGATGAGCGCCGAGCACTGGTTCGGTGTGGAGCCCCTGACCGGGCGCGACCTCTTCGCGATCGTCACCTACGGAGCACGGACCTCGCTCGGCATCGGGCTCGCCGCGACCGTGTTCTCGCTGGTCATCGGCGTGCTCGTCGGCGTCACGACCGGCTTCTTCGGTGGCTGGTACGACCGCGTGCTCAGCCGGGTCGTCGACGTCATGTTCGGGTTCCCGTCGCTGGTGTTCATGATCGCCCTGACCGCGATCGTGCCGACGTCGTTCCCGAAGCCCGTCCTGGTCGTCCTGGTCATCGGGTTCTTCGGGTGGCCGGCGGTCGCGCGTGTGATCCGCGGCCAGACGCTGTCGCTGCGCGAGCGGAACTACGTCGTGGCCTCGACCGCGATGGGTGCCGGACGCTGGCACGTCATCCGGACCCAGCTCCTGCCGAACCTCGCCGCGACGATCACCGTCTACGCCACCATCTCGATCCCGTCGATGATCGGCGCCGAGGCCGCGCTGTCCTTCCTGGCCGTCGGCGTCACCCCGCCGACCCCCTCGTGGGGCCGCAGCATCGGCGACGCCGTCGGCTGGGTGCAGACCGACCCGATGTACCTCGTCTTCCCGGGAGCCGCCCTGTTCCTCGTCACCCTGGCGTTCAACGTGCTCGGCGACGCCCTCCGCGACGCCCTCGACCCGAGAGGAGGCAGCCGATGACCGCGCTCCGCTTCGTGCTGTTCCGGGTGCTCGGCGCCGTCGTCGTGCTGCTCGTCGTCGCCGCGATCACCTACGCCCTGTTCATGCTCCTGCCGACGAACCCGGCGCGGGCGATCTGCGACAAGCCCTGCACCCCGGACCGACTGGCGCAGGTGCAGGCGTTCCTCGGTACCGACAAGCCGTGGATCCTGCAGTTCACGGCGTACCTGGGCGGGATCTTCACCGGCCGCTCGTTCGGCAGCGGTGTCTCGGCCGTGCAGTGCGCCGCACCCTGCTTCGGCTACTCGTTCCAGCTGCACGAGAGCGTCACCACGCTCATCGTCGACCGCCTGCCCGTCACGGCGTCGATCGCGATCGGTGCGGCGCTCCTCTGGCTCGTCGCCGGTGTGCTGGGCGGGACCGCCTCGGCGCTCCGCCCGGGTTCGGCGCTCGACCGCACCGTGATGACCGTCGCGGTGGCGGGGGTGTCCTCACCCGCGTACCTGATCGGGCTGCTGTCGATCCTGCTGTTCGGCTTCGTGCTCGGGATCCTGCCCACCAGTGGGTACGTGCCGCTGACCGAGGACCCGGTCGGCTGGCTGACGCACCTGGTGCTGCCGTGGTGCGTGCTCGCGTTCATCAGCGCGGCGATCTACGCCCGACTGACCCGTGGCGAGATGCTCGAGGCGATGGGGCAGGACTTCGTCCGGACCGCCCGCGCGAAGGGCCTCCGCGAGCGCCAGGTCGTCGTGCGGCACGGGCTGCGGACGGCGATCCTGCCCGTGGTGACGCTGTTCGGGCTCGACCTCGGCACGCTGCTCGGCGGTGCGGTCATCACCGAGAAGGTGTTCTCGATGCAGGGGCTCGGCGCGCTGCTCATCGACGCGGTGCACACGCTGGACCTGCAGGTCGTCGTCGGGTTCACGGTGTTCTCGGCGTTCCTGGTCGTCACGGCGAACGTCGTCGTCGACCTGGTCTACGCCGTGGTCGACCCGCGGGTGCGCCGCCGGGCGTAGGGCGGGCCTCCCGTCCTTC
>NZ_JASDDD010000022.1:0-48812 GCF_030407555.1 Curtobacterium sp. APC 4022 | reverse complement strand
CTAACGTGCTCCCCATGCGCGACCCCATCACCGCCTACCCGGTACCGTTCACCATCGACCGATCAGCGGCGCCCCGCCGTTACGAGCTGGTCAACACCAGCACCGAGACCCTCGACGGGATCTCCCTCACCCACCTCGGCACGGGCTACTCCCCGCCGCTCGTCGTCCGCCGGCTCGAGCCGGGGCGCGGGCTGTCCCTGGCCGTGTTCGGCGCCGGTGCCGACGAGACCGGCGTCGTCATCGTCCGGTGGCGTCGGCCGGACCGCGGGGAGTTCCTGTGGCGGATGTCGCTGGCCAGCCCCGGGCTCGCCCCCTGACGGGCTGCGCGGACCGACGGTCAGTCGGCCGAGCGTTCGCGGGCGACCTCGTGCCAGCGGGCGACCAGCCGGTCGATCGCGTCGTGGAACCGAGCCGTGGCGACACCCGGCGTGGTGTCCCCGAAGTACCGCTGCACCCAGTGCCGCAGTCGGGCCAGTTCGTCGGCGTCCGTCACGGCCCGGTCCACCCGGGCCACGACGTCGCCGGCGTCCGCCGCCCGCAGCCAGTTGGCGTCCCCCAGGTAGCCGCGCTCGTCGACGTCCGCCTCGGGTGACACCGGGCGGGTGACGATGAGCGGCTTGCCGACGGCCAGACGATCGTAGATCATCGCGCTGATGTCGGTGATCGCGACATCCGCCCCGGCGAGCTGCCAGCCCAGCGTCGGCCCGTCGTCGTACACGTGGTGCGCCGACGGGTCGGCGGCGTTCGCGGCCTCGATCGCGGCGACGATCCGCTGGTGTGCCGCCTTGTACGCGGGGTCGAGCACCCCGCTGCGGGGGTGCGGCCGGTAGACCAGCCGGTGGCGCGGCGACGCCAGGACCTGCTCGGCGATGGTCGTGCCGTGGCTGGCGATCGACCCGTAGGCGGCCGCGGCACGGTCGCCCTCCCAGGTCGGCGCGTACAGCACGACGGTGCGTCCGTCGGCCGGGTACGGCGGCTCCCCGGCGAAGTGGTCCGCCTGCGGTCGGCCGATCGCGATGGTCCGGCCGTCCAGGTCGTAGTCCCAGAGCGCTTCGGCGAGCCGGTCCCGGGCGGCGTCCCCGGCGATCAGCGCGGTGTCGTAGGCCTTGAACTGGTTCGTCGTCATGTACATCTTGTCGCTCTCGCCGTGGTTGACGAAGACGTGCCACATCCGCCCGTACCGCATCATCTGGAAGTTGCGGGCGTTCTGGTTGACGTACAGCACCACCTTCGGCGCCTGCTCGGTGACGAAGCGCTCGAGGTCGACGACCTGGCGGGCGTAGACGACGGGGACGGGCGACTCGTCCGCCAGCGCCAGCATCGCGCCGGGGCTGCGGGACAGGATCGCCACCCCGCGGTGCTCGGCCAGGGCGGCGAGCGGGGCGTACCACTGGCGGATCTGGTACATGTTCACGGGGCCGTCGGCGAAGTAGACCGCGATCTCGATCGTGCCCGGCGCGGGCGTCGGGACCGACGGCAGTCGGCGGGCCAGCTGCGACCGCGTCTGGCGCGACCGCCACAGCCGGCCGGCGAGCCGGATCGCGGTTCGGGCGTCCTTGACGAGGGCCATGCTGTGCTCCTGGGCAGTGGTTCGGACAGGTCGTGCGGTGCGGACGGGACGTGCGCTGCGG
Source organism: Curtobacterium sp. APC 4022 (assembly GCF_030407555.1). Taxonomy (NCBI): domain Bacteria; kingdom Bacillati; phylum Actinomycetota; class Actinomycetes; order Micrococcales; family Microbacteriaceae; genus Curtobacterium; species Curtobacterium sp. APC 4022. Next base: position 47,181 of record NZ_JASDDD010000022.1, on the reverse strand, counting down.
ACGGGAGGCGCGCCTCCCGTCCGTCTCGACACTCTCAGACGACGGGTGGGCGGCCCGCCAGTGTCATCCGACCGATCGTGAGCCATCCCATCACGCGGACGGGACCGCAGTCGGTGCGCCACCCCTCGGCGATGCCGCCGAACCAGGTCGCGAGCCGCCGCGGCGACCGCCACCAGCGCAGCACCTGGATCGCGGCCCAGCTGCCGACGTAGAGCGGCCGGAGGACGGCGGGCAGGTTGCGCCGCGCGAGCCACACCCGGTTCCGGGCGTTCAGACGGACGTACTCGCGGTGGCGTGCCGGGTCGATCGCCGGGTGGTTCGCGACGAGCTCCCCCGCGTACCAGGTCCGACGTCCGGCGTCCCAGACCCGCCAGGCGAGCTCGATGCCCTCGTGGGCGTAGAAGTACTCGGCTCCCCAGCCACCGACCGCGCGCCAGACGTCCATCGGCAGGACGACGGCACCCTCCCACACGGAGAACACCGGCGAGCTCTGCTCCGGGTCGCCCTTGCGGATCCGGGGCACCCAGCGGCGGGGGTTCGCCGAACCGGAGGGGTCGACCACCCGGGGCTGCACGAGGCCGAGCGACGGGTCGTGCTCGAACAGGGCGATCGCGTCACGGAGGAACGTCGGCGACGGCACCGAGGCGTCGTCGTCGAGGAAGAACACGTAGTCACCGTCGACCTCGGCAGCGCCGGCGTTCCGGCCGGCGGGGATGCCGAGGTTCTCCGGCAGCGCGAGCGCCCGGACACCGTCGGGCAGGCCGACCGGCTGCCACCCGTTGCCGACGCAGACCACGTCGAGGTCGACGCCCTGCTGCGCGAGCACGCTCTCGAGGCCACGGCGCAGGTCGTCCGGGCGGGTGCCCTGCGACAGGCTGACGACGGCGACGCGGGGACGCTCGCGGTGCGGGACCGCGCCACGACGGCGGGTGCCGGGCGTCACGCGCGGACCCGCTTCGACGACATGATCGCCAGGAAGTGCCCGACCGTCGCCAGCACGGCGAGCGGCAGGAGCGCCCCGACCAGGATCCGGTCCGCCAGCGGGTGCCCGATGACGAGCGCGAGCAGGGCGACGACGAACGTGATGATCGTCAGTTCGACCGAGTGGTACAGCCGGTGGAAGGGCAGGAAGCGGGCGACGCGTCGGAGCGTCGCGAGCCGCGCACCGGACGGGGCGGTGACCCCGTCGCGCCGGTCGGCGAGCTTCGCCATGCCGCCGTGCGCACGGGCGACGTGCACCATGTCGTTGAGCGCCTTGTTGAGCACGATCACCAGGCCGAGGGCGCAGCCGATCGTCGTCCACATCCAGTCGGCCCCGTGGATCGGCCAGGTCGCCGCCCGGACGCCGAGCGCGATCGGGATGAGTCCCTCGGTCGTGTAGTGCCCGACCTTGTCGAGGAAGATGCCGGCCGGCGAGCGGGTGCCGCGCCACCGGGCGACCTCGCCGTCGGAGCAGTCGACGAGCATCTGCAGCTGCCCGAGCACGAGCGCGAGCAGGGCGCCCCAGATGCCCGGGATCAGGAGGGCGGCCGCGGTGGACCAGCCGACCAGGATCATCAGGCCGGTGACCTGGTTCGCGCTGACCCGGGTGCGCAGCAGCAGCGACGTCAGGTACGGCGAGATGTCCCGCAGGTAGAGCGAGGCCGTCCAGTGCTCGGCGTTGGCTCGCGCCCGGACCTCGTCCGGCTGGGCCACCGCCCGCAGTTCGGCGATCGAGGTCGGTCGGGTGAACCCGCGGCCGTCCCGGGGGTCCGGTCCGCCGCCGTTCCCGAGGTCGTCATCGGCCATGTCGGTCACCGTCCCGTGTGCGTGGTCAGATCGGAGGTCCGTGTCAGGAACCCGATGATGAAGCCGACACCCCAGCCGACGTGGATGCACGGCAGGACGACGAGCAGCCACGCCCGTGTCGCCGGCACCGATCGCCGCGACACCGCGAGGGCACCGACGACGACGAAGAGCAGGTAGACCGCCGGGACCGCGAACCCGGTCATCGCCCACGCGAGCGGCGAGCCGAGGACCGCCCCGACGACACCGACGAGACCGGCGACGAGCCCGAGGGCGACGGCCAGGACCATCAGCGGCGGGACGAAGTAGCGCAGGCCGTTGCCGGCCGGGAACCGGCGTGCCAGTTCACCGCGCCAGAGGCCGGTGGCCACGAACTGCCGGACCAGACGCTTCAGACTCGGGCGCGGCCGGTAGGTGACGACGAGCTCCGGCGTGAACCAGACCGTGCCGCCCGTGGTGCGGAGGCGTCGGTTGAGCTCCCAGTCCTGGCCGCGCTTGATGCCCTCGTCGAAGAGCCCGACGGCGAACAGGCGCTCGCGTCGGAACACCCCGAGGTACGCGGTCTCGGCCGGGCCCGCCTGCCCACCGACGTGGTGCGGGGTCCCGCCCAGGCCGACGCGGCTGCCGTAGGCCAGGGCCACGGCCTGCTCGAACGGCGTCCGGCCCTCGGCGCGCATGATGCCGCCGACGTTGTCGGCGCCCGACTCCTGCAGGGTCCGGACCGCGATGCGCGTGTAGTCGGGCGGCAGGACGCTGTGCGCGTCGACCCGCACGACGATCGGGTGCTCGGAGGCACGGATCGCGACGTTGAGACCGGCGGGAGTCGAGCCGACCGGGTTGTCGACCGCACGGATGCGCGGGTCGGCGGCGCTCATCTCGGCGACGAGTTCGTTCGTGCCGTCGATCGACGGGCCGAGGGCCAGGATGACCTCGAACGGCCCGGCGTAGTCCTGCTCGAGCAGACTGCCCACCGCGGCGCGGACCTCGGTCACCTCGTTGAGGACGGGCATGACGTAGGAGACACCTGGCAGGGCCTGTCCGTCGTGCTGCATGTGATCCTCGGGGTCCGGCGGGCACGAGGCGACCCGTGGGGCCGCCCCGCAGAGCGGACCGAGCCTATCAAGCACCCGCGATGGGCACCTGGCCGACCCCTGGAGCCGATTCCTGGAGCCGGCCCCGGACGGACGGGAGGCCCGCCACCGGCTGGTGGCGGGCCTCCCGTCATGGGGATGGTCGGGTCACTTCGAGCTGTCGTAGGTCCCCAGCTTGACGTCGGCGGTCCGGGTCTCCCCGTTGCGGACGTAGGTGACCTGCGTCGTCGCGCCACCGGCGAAGAAGCGGACCTGCGCGGTGAGGTCCGTCGCGTCTGCGATGGTGGCGTCACCGAGCTTGGTGACGACGTCGCCCTTCTGCAGCCCGGCGTCGGCGGCGGCGCCACCGGAGACGACCGACTTGATGAGCGCGCCGACCTGCGAGGCGTTGGCGTCCTCGGTGGCGTCACCGACCGACGCGCCGAGCAGACCGTGCGTGGCCTTGCCGTTGTCGACGATCTCGGACGCGACGCGCTTCACCAGGTTCGACGGGATCGAGAACCCGACACCGATGCTGCCCGACTGGGAGCTCGACGAGCTCGAGCTGCCGGCGCTGGCGATCGCGACGTTGATGCCGATGAGCCGGCCCTTGTCGTCGAGCAGCGCACCACCCGAGTTGCCGGGGTTGATCGACGCGTCGGTCTGGATCACCGGCAGGGACACGGTGGTGCCCGCCGAGGGGCTGCTGCCGTTGTCGCCGTTGCCCCAGAAGTCGAACGGGCCGTTGCCGTTGTTGCCCTGACCCTCGTTGGTGTCGCCGCCCGCGTTCGGGTCGCTCGAGGTGACCTGGATGCTGCGGTTCAGGGTCGAGACGATGCCGTCCGTGACCGTGTTCGACAGACCCAGCGGAGCACCGATCGCCACGGCGGTGTCGCCGACGTTGAGCTTCGACGAATCGGCGAAGGACATCGGGGTGAGGTCCGGCGCGTCGATCTTGATGACCGCGAGGTCCACCGTCGGGTCGGTGCCGATGAGCTTGCCCTTGTAGACACGGCCGTTCGAGGTCGTCACCGAGATGGTGCCGCTCGAGCTGTCACCGTCGAGCGTCACCACGTGGGTGTTCGTGACGATGTAGCCGTCCTTGTTCAGGATGACGCCGGAACCGGTGCCGGCCTCGCTGCTCGCCGAGACGTTGATCGTGACGACCGAGGGGGTGGCCTTCGCGGCGACCGCGGTGACGACCGTGGCGGAGTCGTAGTCGTTGACGGTCAGGTTGCCGCCGCTCTGCGAGGTGCCGCCGCCGCCCGAGATGGTGCTGCCGTTGCTGGCCGAACCGGCAGCCCAGCCCGCGCCGCCGCCGACGAGGCCGGCGAGGACGAGCCCCGCGACGATCGGCAGGACGAGCTTGTTGCGGCCGGAGCGCTCGCGGGTGGCGGTGCCGGTCGTGGCCGGGGCGCCGGAGAAGTAGTGGCCGTTCGCGCGCTGCTGGTCGGCGGCGTCACCGAACGAGCTCGTCGACGACGGTGCCTGGTCGGCGGACGGCGTCGGGGCCGCGGCGCCGGAGTACTCGCCGTAGCGGGGGCGGTCCTGGCCGTACTGGCTCTGCTCGCCGTACTGGCCCTGCTGGCCGTACTGGCTCTGCTGGCCGTACTGCCCCTGGCCGTACTGGACGGGCTGGCCGTACTGGCCGTACTGACCCTGATCGTTCTGGCCCTGCTGGCCGTACTGCCCGTACCCCGAGTCCTGCCCGTACTGGCTCTGCTGCCCGTACTGCGCCGCCTGACCGTACTGGCTCTGCTGGCCGTACTGACCCTGCCCGTACTGCGAGGTCTGGTCGTACTGCGAGGTCTGGCCGTACTGGGACGTCTGGCCGGACTGCGCGTCCTGCCCGGACTGCGCGTCCTGGCCGTACTGGCTCTGCTGGCCGGACTGCCCCTGCTGCGAGTACTGGCCGTACTGGCCGTACTGCGCGGTCTCGGTCGCGTCGGCGTCGGTGGACGCCCCGGACCCGAACGTCGGGTACGGGGTCGTGTACTGCTCGGTGGGGTGGTCGGAGGCGGCGGTGTGTTCGCCCTCCGCTGCCGGAGTCGTCCCCACCACGTCCGTGTCGTCGGCGTCGCGGTGCCCGTGCTGGGTGCCGTTCGACTCGTCCGGACCGGTGGTCTCGTCGCGACGGTCGTCGTCGCCGTGCCCGTTGGGCGTGGTGTCGCTCATGTTGGACGTGCTCCTTTCAAGCTCCTGCAGTCTCCACCACCGACCTGGGCGGTCATGATGGCGCACCTGCGAGCTGGCCAAGCCGATCGTATGCGTCAGCTGTGTGCCCGGTCCGCACAAGACGAACGGGCTCCACGCACGCGGGACCAGGTCTGCGGTCGACGACGGCGATCGCCGGAGCCGGGACGGGGCGGACGCTAGGTTGGGGGCCAGCGTGCGCCGCGCCTCCCGGCCGGTGCCTCGACGTCGAGAGGGGTCGCTCATGCGGCAGACCGGTCCGTGGCTGCGAGCCGCCGAGGGTGCCATGCTCCTGGGACCCGACGGGGTGCCCGCGCCGACCGTCTTCGCCGAGATGAGCGCCCTGGCGGCGGCCACCGGCGCGATCAACCTGGGGCAGGGCTTCCCCGACGAGGACGGGCCCGCCGAGGTCCTGGACGCCGCGGTGGCGGCGATCCGCGCCGGCGCGAACCAGTACCCGCCGGGTCGGGGCACCCCGGACCTGCGCGCGGCCGTCGCCGAGCACCAGTCCCGCTGGTACGGCCTGGACGTCGACCCCGATCGGGAGGTCCTGGTCACCGCCGGCGCGACCGAGGCGTTGGCCGCGACCCTGCTCGCGCTCGTCGAGCCCGGTGACGAGGTCGTCACCTTCGAACCGTTCTACGACGCCTACGGCGCGCTCATCCGGCTGGCGGGTGCAACGCACGTCACCGTGCCGCTGCGGGCCCCCGACTTCCTGCCCGATGAGGCCGACCTGCGCGCCGCGTTCTCCGACCGCACCCGGGTCGTGCTGGTGAACACACCGCACAACCCGACCGGCCGGGTGCTGCCGGTCGAGGTCCTCCGCAACGTGGTCGAGCTCGCCGAGCAGTTCGACGCGGCGATCGTCACCGACGAGGTCTACGAGCACCTGGCGTTCGCCGGTGCCCACGTCCCCCCGGTCACGCTCCCCGGGGCACGCGAGCGCACGGTCTCGATCTCGAGTGCTGGCAAGACCTTCAACACGACGGGGTGGAAGATCGGCTGGCTCACCGCTCCCCCGGCCCTGGTCGAGGCGATCACGACCGTCAAGCAGTACCTGACCTTCGTCAACGGGGCGCCGTTCCAGCCGGCGATCGCCACCGGACTCCGCCTGCCCGACGCCGTCTTCGCCGGGATCGCGGCGGACCTCGGGGCGAAGCAGGAGATCCTGGCCGCCGGGCTCGCGGCCGCCGGCTTCGACGTGCTGCGGCCGGACGCGGGCTACTTCGTCATCGCGGACGCGGCTCCGCTCGGGCACGCGGACGCCCGGGCGCTCTGCCTGGAGCTCCCACGACTGGCCGGCGTGGTGGGGGTGCCGGTGTCGGCGTTCGTCCGCCCGGACCACGTCGACGGGTACCGGTCGCTCATCCGGTTCGCCTTCTGCAAGCAGCGGTCGGTGCTCGAGGAGGCCGTGGCCCGGCTGGCAGGGCTCGCCACGGCGGTCTGAGCCGCGCGCAGGGCGGTGTGCGCCGCGCGCGGCGGGTGCGTCGCGCGCGGCGGGTGCGCCTCAGTCGCGCGGCTGGACGTCGTACCGGCGCAGGGACAGCGACGGGTTCACGGCCCGCACCCGCTCGGTGACGGCGGTGTCGACGGTCGTGACGAGCAGTCCGGCCTCGGCCCCGAGCGCGGCGACCGCGGTCCCGGTGGGGTCGAGCGCGACCGTGCCGCCGATGCCGACGGGCGGCGCCTGCCCGACGCCGACGACCCACACGGTGTTCTCGATCGCCCGTGCGGTCAACAGCGTCCGCCAGTGGTGCTCCTTGCCCGGACCCCGGACCCACTCGGCCGGCACCACCACCACGTCGGCAGCGCCGTGCTCGGGAGCGCTCAGGCGGCGGGTGACCTCCGGGAAGCGCAGGTCGTAGCAGGTCTCGAGGCCGACCCGGACGCCCGCGACCTCGACCACCGGCAGCTGTGCGGGATCACCGGCCTCGATGCGGTCGGACTCCCGCGACCCGAACGCGTCGTAGAGGTGCACCTTGCGGTACGTGGTCAGCACCGAGCCGTCCGCACCGATCGCCACCAGGCTGTTCCGGAAGCGCTCCGCCGTCTCCCCCGTCTCGGCCACGCCGACGACCAGCGCGATGCCGGTGCTGCGGGCGATCCGACGGAGGCCGGTGACGAAGGACCCGTCGAGCGGCTGCGCTGCCGCGACGAAGCGGTCGTCGATCTCGGCCGTGAAGTACGAGGTGTACTCCGGCGTGACCAGGAGCTGTGCGCCCCGCTCCGCTGCGGTCCGGGCAGCATCGGCCACGGAGCGGAGGTTCGCGGCGGTGTCGTCGACGGGGGCGAACTGGGCTGCCGCGATGGTCAGGGTCGTCACGGTGCCAGGCTAGCCGCGCTCGGCCCCGGAACGCGAAGCAGCCCGGGAACGCGAAGAAGCCCCGGTCCGTGAGGACCGGGGCTTTTCGTGTCGCGTTGGTTGCGGGGGCAGGATTTGAACCTACGACCTCTGGGTTATGAGCCCAGCGAGCTACCGAACTGCTCCACCCCGCGGCACATGGAAAACACTACACGGACCCGAGCGGGGTGCCAAATCGAGCACCCCGCTCGGCGTGTTCAGCCCTTCGAGGCGGTGCTGTTCTCGGCTGCGATGGCGGCCTCGATGGCCTGCTGCAGCTGCTTGTCGGCCTCGGCCGCCCCCACCAAGTCGTTCTCGGCGTACGCCTGCTCGCGGGCCCGGAGTGCCTTGTCGGCGTCGGACAGCGCCTGCTGCACGTCCGGGTTGCTGCTACCCGCGGACGAGCCGCCCGTGGAGCCGCCCGTGGCACCGCCGGTAGCGCCGCCGGTCGAGGTCCCCGACCCGGAGTCACCCGAGTCCGAGCCGGAGCCGGACGCTGCCCCGGAGTCACCCGCGGCCGCACCGGAGTTGCCACCGAACAGCTTGTCGAGCGCCTGGTCGAGCGTGTCCTCGAACGCGATCTTGTCGCCGAAGGCCACCAGGACCTTCTGCAGCAGCGGGTACGAGCCGCTCGAGGTGGACTGCACGTACACCGGCTGGACGTAGAGGAACCCGCCACCCACCGGCAGGGTCAGCAGGTTGCCCTGCTTCACCGTGCTGTTGCCGCGCTTCAGGATGTTGAGCTCCTGCGACACGGTCGGGTCGGAGTTGAACAGGTTCTGCACCTGCGACGGACCCGGGATGCTGTCGGTCTTCGGGATCGTCAGCAGCGTGAGCTTGCCGTACCCCTTGCCCTTCTTGCCCTTGCCGGCCCCGCTGGCATCCGACCCGACGGCCAGGTAGCCGGTCAGGACGTTGCGCGCGTTCGACGACGAGTTCTGCTTCGGGATGTACGTGCTGTACAGCGAGTACGCCGTCCCGGAGCCGGGGACCTTCATCGTCAGGTAGTACGGGTCCTGCTGGTCGGGGTTCGTCGCGGTGGTCTGCGTCCCGAGTGCGTTCGTCGTGGTCGTGTTCGTCCCCGAGCCGGAGCCGGCCGAGTCGGAGTCCCCCGCGCTCGTCGACGTCGAGGTCGGGTCCACCGGGGTCGTCCACGCGTCGTCGCCCGAGTAGAACGAGTTGGCGTTGGTGACGTGGTAGGTGCCGAGGATGCTCCGCTGGACCTTGAACAGGTCCGTCGGGTAGCGGACGTGCGCCAACAGGTCGGCGCTCATCGAGGAGACCGGCTGCAGCGACGTCGGGAAGATCTTCTGCCAGGTCTTCAGCACCGGGTCGGTGGTGTCCCAGGCGTAGAGCGTGACCTTGCCGGTGTAGGCGTCGACGGTGGCCTTGACGGAGTTCCGGATGTAGTTCACCTGATCGGTACGGAAGCTGCCGGTGTCGGTGCCGTTGATGCTGTCGGTCATGCTCTGGCTCTGCGAGTACGGGTACGCGTTGCTCGTGGTGTACCCGTCGACGACCCACTGGATGCGGTTGTCGACGATCGCCGGGTAGGCGTCCTTGTCGAGCTTCAGGTACGGCGCGACCTTGCTGACGCGCTGCACCGGGTCACGGTCGTACAGGATCTGCGAGTCCGCGTTGACGGCGTTCGACAGCAGGATCTGCTCGGACTGGAACTTCGCCGCGTAGACCAGACGGTTGAAGAAGTTGCCGATCTTCGGACCACCGTCGGCCGCGTAGGTCGTGGTCGCGTTGCCGTCGTTGTCGTCGGACCCGGACGGGTAGTCCAGCTCGACGTCCTTGGTGCCCTTCGGCGCCCCGACGATCGAGTACGCGGGCGAGTTCTCGCCGAAGTACACGCGCGGCTGGTACTTGCCGAGGTCGCCGCCGGCCGGGATGCCCGACTCGATGAAGACCGGCTTGCCGTCGCTCGCACGCTGGTTGCCGTAGGCCGCGACGACGCCGTAGCCGTGGGTGTAGACGAACGTGCGGTTGTACTGCGTCGCCGACGAGCCCAGGCCGTCGAGGTCGATGTCGCGCACGGCCAGGACGGTGTCCTCGGTCTTGCCGTCGACCTGGTAGCGGTCGACGTCCAGCTGGTCCGGGAACTGGTAGTACTGCCGGTACTGCTGCAGCTGGCTGTACGTGTCCGCCACGATCTTCGGGTCGATGATGCGGATGTTCGCGGTGGTCTGGGCGTCCTCCGACAGGGCGCCCGAGGTCGCGGTGGTGGTCGCGTCGTAGTCGCGTTCCTTGACCCCGGCGACGTCGTAGGCGTCACGGGTGGCGTCGATGTTCCGCTGGATGAACGCCGACTCGAACGACCGCTCACTCGGTGCGACCTGCAGGCGCTGGACGATCCACGGGTAGATGCCGCCGATGACGATCGCCGCGACCAGGAGCAGGCCGGTGCCGACGATCGAGATGCGCCAGCGGCCGATGACGGCGGTGACGATGAACAGGATCGCCACGATCGCGGCGATGCCGGCCATGATCTCGCGGCCCGGGATGGTCGCGTTCACCTCGGTGTACTGGGCACCGGTGATGAGCGAGTTGTCCTTGGTCAGCGCGGCGTACTGGTCGAGCCACAGGCTGGCGGCCTGCAGGGCGATGTAGAGGCCGGCCGTGACCGCGAGCTGGATGCGGGCGGCCCGCGAGATCCGGACCTCGCGCCCGCCGAAGCGGAGCGCCCCGTACAGGTACGTGGCGGCCAGGGCGGCGAGCCCGGCGATCAGGACGACCGCGGACGAGTACGCCACGACCGCACGCCAGAACGGCAGCTCGAAGACGTAGAACCCGATGTCGAGCCCGAACTGCGGGTCCGTCTTGCCGAAGGGGGTGCGGTTGAAGTACTCCAGCACCATGCTCCAGCGCGGCGCCGTCGCGAGCCCGGCGAAGACACCGAGCACCGCGGGGATGCCGAGCATGACGACGCGGCGCAGCGGTTCGATGACCTGCTGGTAGCGGTCGAGCTGCGAGTTGAGCTTCGCGTAGACGGGGCGGAACCGGAAGGCGAGCGTGATGCTCAGCCAGACCGGGACGGCCATCCCCAGGAACCCGGCGACGAACATCGCCGTCCCGGCGAGCCACCTGGTGGTGAGGACCCGCTCGAACCCGAGTTGCGTGAACCACGCGTAGTCGGTGTAGAGGCTGGCGAAGATGAAGAAGCCGATCACCAGTGCGGCCAGCACGATGATCGTGACCACGATCGGGACACGCGGCGAGCGCCGTCCCGCGGTGGACGAGGTGTTCGTCACTTGTTGTGCTCCAGACGTGTCGGACCGGCGGCGCCGGCAGGCCGAGCCGTCAGTGCGTCGATCCTATTCGCCCCGGCCGACAGTCAACCTGTGCTGCATCTCAGGAAGTCGGCTCGGGCCTCCGGGCCGGCCGGGAGGCCCGTCCCCCGTCCGCCCCGTCACTCCCGTCGGACAGTGACCAGGCCGAGCAGCGCTCAGCGCGTGCAGCGCTCGAGTCCGGCGGTGCTGCGGCCGGCGGCGATCGTCTGCAGGTCGGTGACGGCCTGGTCGAGGGTGGAGACGGCGTAGACGTCGAGGCCGGCGGGCACGTGGCCGACGACCTCGTCGCAGTTCGTCTTCGGGGCGAGGAAGACCTTGGCGCCGGCGGCCTCGGCGCCGTAGAGCTTCTGGCGGATGCCACCGATGGGGCCGACCTCGCCGGCCGCGGTGATCGTGCCGGTGCCCGCGACGTGTTCGCCGCCGTTGAGCTTGCCCGGCGTGATCTCGTCGATGATCCCGAGCGCGAACATCATGCCGGCCGAGGGGCCGCCGACGTCCTGCAACTTGATGTCGACGTCGAAGGGGAAGTCGTAGTGCTCGACGACGCCGACGCCGATCAGCGCGGTGCCCTGCTCGGACCGGGGGGTCAGGGAGAGCTCGCGGGTCGCGCCCCCGCGCTCCACCGTGACCGTCGCGGGCGACGAGGTGCCGTGCTTCGCGACGAGTTCACGGAGCGTGGTCGCATCGGCGTTGGTGCGCAGCGACGTGCCGTCGAAGGCGGTGACGACGTCCCCGGTGCGGACCACGCCGTCGGCTGCTGAGCCGTCCTGGATGCTGCCGACCTCGAGTTCGGTCGGGATCCGGTACCCCTGGTGGATGAGCGCGGCGGCCACGGCGGACTGCTGGGAGTTCGTCATGTCAGCGGCGTCCTGCTTGTTGACCTGGTCGGTCGAGGTGCCGGGCGGGTAGATCGCGCTGGCCGGCACGACCGCCTGCGACTTCGTGAACAGGGCGCGGACGACGCTGGTCCACGAGGGCCGCTCGGTGGCGGTGCCCTGCACGCTGACCGTGAGCATGTCGAGCGCACCGGAGGTCGGGTACGTGCGGTGTCCGTCGATGTCGATGAGCTCGACGTCCTTCGCGTCCTTGCCCGTCCCCTGCCGCTGGGTGCCGATCGTGTTGAACACGGGTCCGGGCATCTCGATGACGTACGGGCTCGGCAGCACGCTCGCCACCAGTCCCAGCACGACGGCTCCGGCGACGAACACCCACCCGACGGTCCGCGAGCGCGAGCGACGACGGGGAGCGGGGGCGAAGAGGGTCACGCAGGGTCCTTCCGGAGGCTGTTCGCCCACGGCGCAGCCGTCCGGGCGGATGCCCGGGCCGGTCCCAGGTCCGGGCCCGCGGGCAGCGGTTAGCGTAGTCGGCATGCCTGATGAACCGCAGCCGGGGCCGGACGACGACTTCCAGGAGATGCTCCGCAAACTCCTGTCCGGCGAGGGGCAGATCGACCCGTCGCAGCTCGCCGGTGCCGCCGGCCTGCCGAACGACCCGGCCGCCGTCGCCGAACTCATGAGCCAACTCCAGCGCGCCGCGCAGACCGGCTCGGACGGCATCGACTTCACGGTGACCGCCGACCGCGCCGCCACCATCGCACGCGAGGGCGCCGAGCCGCTCGACCCCGCCACCGCCCAGGCGTCGACGCAGGCGTTCCAGGTCGCGGCCCTGTGGCTCGACGAGGTCACCACCGTCGCCGAACTCACCGCGACGCCGAGCGTCTACACGCGTGAACAGTGGGCGAAGGCGACGGCACCGGTGTGGTCGCAGATCGCCGAACCCGTGGCCTCGAGCATCGCCACGGCCCTGACCGAGGCGATCGACCAGCGCGCGCCGGAGGAGCTCAAGGCGATGCTGGGCGACGTCTCGAAGGCGATGCGCGGCGTCGGCGGAGCCCTCTTCGCGATCCAGCTCGGCCAGGTCGTCGGACAGCTCGCGAAGGAAGTGGTGTCCGGTGGCGACGTCGGCATCCCGCTGCTCGACGAGCAGGTCGCCGCGCTGGTGCCCCAGAACGTCGCCGAGTTCGCCGACGGGCTCGACGTGCCGGTCGACGAGGTCCGCATCTACCTGGCAGTCCGCGAGCTCGCCCACGCGCGGCTGTTCCGCTCGGCCCGCTGGCTCCGACTGCACATCATCTCCTCGATCACCGAGTACGCGAAGGGCGTCCACATCCCGTTCGACCGGGTGGAGGAATCGCTCTCCGGCATCGACCCGACCGACCAGGAGCAGCTCCGCGACGCCCTGGCCTCCGGGGCGCTCATCCCGCCGCGGACACCCGAGCAGGACGCCGCCCTGGCCCGCCTCGAGACGATGCTCGCGCTGGTCGAGGGCTGGGTCGACACGGTCACGGCCGCCGCGACCGCACGCCTCCCCCGCGCCGGGGCGATCGCCGAGATGGTCCGCCGCCGCCGTGCCGCGGGCGGGCCGGCCGAGTCGGCGTTCGCGACGCTCGTCGGTCTGGAACTGCGGCCCCGCCGACTGCGCGAGGCCGCCGCGATGTGGCAGCGCGTGACCGACGAGCTCGGTGCCGACCAGCGCGACGCGCTGTGGGCCGCGTTCGACCTGGTGCCGGGTTCCGACGACATCGACGCCCCGGAGTCGCTCGTCGCCCGGCTGCGGGACCCGTCGCAGTCCGCCGAGGACGACGCGTTCGACCGTGCGCTCGAGGACCTGCTCAACGACGCGACCGACGACCGTCCGCACGAGGACGAGTCCGGCGGGATCGACGAGGACCCGGGCACCGCTGGTCCGGCCGACGGCCCCGCGACCGGTCCCTCGGGCGGTCCGGAAGCTGGCCCGGCCGGCGGTCCGCAGCAGTAGTCGTCCGGACGGGAGGCGCGCCCCGCCTCCCGTCCACACCCGCCGGTCCGCCCCGCGGTTGTCCACAGATCACGCCGTCCGCCTCCGACCCACACCGGTGATGCGCGAGCGTTGGCGACATGGGCATCCGCATCGATCCGACGCTCGAGTTCGTGTGGCGCGACCCGTGCACCGTGCAGCTCGGGGTCGACCCGCCGCGTGCCGTGGTGCCGGTCCCGACCACGGCCGAGGAGCGGTTCCTCTGCGCGCTCCGACGTGAGACCGCCCGGGACGTGATGGCCGGGCTGGCACGGAGCGTCGGCTGCGCACCGGCCGCGGCCGCCCGGGTCCTCGGCGACGCCGCCGCCGCGGTCGTCGACATGCTGCCGGAGCCCCTCGCCCGGGTCGAGGTCGCCGGCGTCGGGCCCCTCGCCGAAGAACTCGACCGGATGCTCACCGGCGACGGCGTGACCGTCGTCCGGACGATCGCTCCGCGGGGTGGCCCGGTGCCCGAGCCGGACCCACCGCCGGCGCTGGCCGTCCTCGTCGCCGACCACGTGACCGACCCGGTCGTCCGGTCCGCGTGGACCCGGCGGTCGGTGCCGCACCTGCCGGTCGTCGTCGGCGACGGCCGGGTCCGCGTCGGGCCGTTCCTGGTACCGGGAGCCGGGCCGTGCCTCCAGTGTGTGGAGCTGGAACGGACCGACGCCGACCCGGCGTGGCCGGCGATCGCCGCGCAGGTGTGGGGACGACCGGCGGCGGCGCTGTCCCCGTGGCGTGCGGCCAGCCTGGCGGCCACCGTGGCCCGGACGGTCCTCGACCGGCTACCGCTGGTCGTGCAGCGGCCGGACGCCGAGCAGCTGGTGTTCGACCGGGCCGACCTGTCGGTCACCCGGCGGTGGGTCGCTCCGCATCCGCGGTGTGCGTGCCGATCGCTGCCAGGAACCGACTCGCCACCCGGGGTCCGCCCCGTGACGAGCCCTGCGCCGACCACGTCATGGTCAGGGAACGACGGGCACGCGTGATGCCGACGTAGAACAGGCGGCGCTCTTCGTCGATGCCGTCGTCGGTGGTGGCGTACGAGATCGGCAGCAGCCCTTCGGCGACGCCGGCGAGCACCACGTGCGGCCACTCCAGGCCCTTCGACGAGTGCAGCGTCGCGAGGGTGACGGCGTCGAGCTCCGGCTCGTGGTGGGTGGCCGCGCGGTCGACCAGGTCCGCGGTGAACTGCTGCATCGTCGTGTCGGCGGGTGCGTTCTCGGCGAGCTGCATGATCGCCTGCAGCGCCTCCCACTGTTCGCGGACGGCGCCGGTGCCCTCGGGGGCGGTGCGGGTCCACCCGCTGATCTGCAGGACGAGCTCCACGCGGCGCAGCAGTTCGTCGTCGGTCTGTCGGACCGCCTCGCCGCGCATGTGGTGCACGGCGAGCTTGACCTCCGGCCGGTCGAAGAAGCGTTTGCCGCCCTGCACCCGGTACGGGATCCCGTTGCGGGCGAGCGCCGACTCGATCGCGGCGGACTGGGCGCCGACGCGGAACAGCACCGCGCAGTCGCCGTACGCGGCACCGCCGGTCACGAGCTCGGCGATGCGTCGGGCGATGGTGGCCGCCTCGTCACCGTCGTGGACGCAGGGCAGCACGACCGGTTCGGGGCCGGGGGTGGTCTCCTGCGCGACGAGGTCCAGCGCCCCCGGCTGTCCACGCATCAGGGCGTTGGCCGCGAGCACGACCTCCCGGGTGGACCGGTAGTTCCGTTCCAGCCGGAGCACCGACGCGCGCGGGAACTCCGAACCGAACCCGAGCAGGTAGCGGCTGGAGGCACCGGTGAACGAGTAGATCGTCTGGCTGGCGTCCCCGACGACGCACAGGTCGTCCCGTCCGCCGAGCCACGCCCGGAGCAGGTCGTGTTGCACGGGCGAGACGTCCTGGTACTCGTCCACCACGAAGAAGCGGTACTGCTGCCGCACGAAGGACGCGACCCGGGGCTCGGACTCCACCATGCCGAGCGTCAGCAGGAGCACGTCCTCGAAGTCCATCTGCCGACGGTCGTCCTTGAGCCGTTCGTAGGCGCGCATCAGGTCGACGACCCGCGACGGCGAGGTGTCCCGCGGCATGGTGCGCTCGGACGCCGCGGCCTCGTACTCGTCGTAGGTGAGTCGCTGCACCTTCCGCCACTCGACCTCGCCGGCCAGGTCGCGCAGCACCGGGGTGTCCACCCGCAGGCCGATCGTGTCGGCCGCGTGCGCGATCACCCGGCCCTTCGACTCCACCAGGCCGGGCGCGTGGCCGCCGACGGTGTCCGGCCAGAAGTACCCGAGCTGCGACATCGCCGCCGCGTGGAAGGTCCGGGCCTGTACGGCTCCGGCGCCCAGTGCACGCAGCCGGGAGCGCAGCTCACCGGCGGCGCGGGTGGTGAAGGTCAGCGCCAGGACGTGGTTCGGCGAGTACGTGCCGGTGGCGACGCCGTACGCGATCCGGTGCGTGATCGCCCGGGTCTTGCCGGTGCCGGCACCGGCCAGGACCGCGACCGGACCGAGGAGGGTCCGGGCGACGGTGCGCTGCTCGGCGTCGAGCGCGGCGAGCAGGGCGTCCGGCGAGTGCGTCGTCGGGTCGACGGGTCCGGCTGTGGGGGTCACGGCAGGTCGAGCGGCCCGCCGTACCACTCCTCGATGATCACGCGGGCGATGGAGGTCCGGCCGGGCAGCAGCACCGTGTCGCCGGCCTGCTCGCGGATCTCGTCGCGCGAGAACCAGCGGACGTCGATGATCTCCACACCGTCCGGGCGGGCAGTCGAGGGGTCGCCGTCGACCGCCCGGGCTCGGAAGCCGACCATCAGCGACGCCGGGAACGGCCACGGCTGCGAGCCGAGGTACTCGGGCTCCTCGATGGTGACGCCGGCCTCCTCGAAGACCTCGCGCCGGACGGCGTCCTCGAGGGACTCCCCCGGCTCGACGAACCCGGCGAGCAGCGAGTACCGGTTCGCGTCCCAGGCGGCGTTCGAGCCGAGCAGTATCCGGTCCTGCCCGTCGGTGATCCCGACGATGATCGCGGCGTCGGTGCGCGGGAAGTGCTGGTGGCCCTCGGGGTCACGGCGGACCCAGCCGCCGACGGTGGACTCGGTCGGCGAACCGGTGCGCGGCGAGAACCCGTGCACGGCGTGCCAGTTCGCCATCGCCACGGCCTCGACCGCCAGGCCCTGGTCACGCGCGGACAGCTCGGTGCCGAACATGCGGAGGTTCTCCCACACGTCGGTGTCCGGCTCGATCCGGGCGGCCGCGGCGTCGTCGACGAGGGCCGCGACGAAGCGGGTGCCCGCCGGGGCGTCCGGAGCGTCGCTGACCGCGCGACCGAGGTAGAGCAGGGTGGCGTCGTCCGGCACCTGGCCGGCGTCGACGAAGCGCAGCGTGCCGTCGGCGTTCCGCAGCATGGCGCCGCCGTGCACCGGTAGGAACCGGGTGGTCGGGTCGTCGCGCAGCACCCGCTCGAGGTCGGGCGTGGAACGGTGCTCCGCGTCGCGGTCGAGCTCGTTGCGGGCGAGCGGCAGCCGGGCGGCGAACTCCACGGTCACACGGATCTCCTGGTGGTCGACACGTCCCGGGTCAGCGTGGCGCGCACCGATCGGATGCGCCGCGGACCTACCCTGTTGGGCATGGCGGGATCGCAGTTCACTCTAGCCGCGTTGGCGACCACGGCCGTGCCCGAACTGGTCCTGACCGGCACACGCACGCTCGGCTCGGTGGCCGGCGGCGACTACGAATCGGCCGTCGTCCGCGACGCCGACGGCCGGTCCTCGGCGATCCGTCGTCCCCGGAACCAGCGCGCGGAAGCGCGCCAGTCCGCCGACCTCGTCGCGATCCGCGCCCTGAGCGCCGGGATCCGCACGCGCCTCCCGTTCGCCGTGCCGGAGTACCGCGGACAGGCGCCGATCGGGTCGACCCGCGCCATCCTGACGTCCTACGTCGAGGGCGCGCACCCCGCGCTCCGCGACCTGACCGACCGGCCCGAGCTGGCCACCAGCGTCGGTCGCGCGATCGCCGCACTGCACGCCCTGCCGACCAGCTTCGTCACCGACGCCGGCCTGCCGTCCCTGACGCCCTTCGAGGTGCTCCGCTCGGCCGTGTCCGTGATGGACCGCGCCGTCGCGACGAAGCTCGTGCCGGACGCCCTGCAGGAGCGCTGGGAGGGCGCCGCGCGCGACCAGCAGCTCTGGCAGTTCACGCCGACCGTCGTGCACGGCTCGCTCGGACTCGACTCGGTCCTCGTCCGGGGGGACGACGTCACGGGCGTCCTCGGCTGGGGCGAACTGCGGCTCGGCGACCCGGCCAAGGACCTGGCGTGGGTGCTCGCCGGCCGCCGCGAGGCGTTCGACACCGTGCTCAGCGCCTACACCGCGGGTGGCGGCGGTCGTGACCGTCAGCTCGGACAGCGCGCCCGCGTGCACCACGAGCTCGAGACCGCGCAGTGGCTGCTGCACGGCGTGCAGGTGAAGAGCACCGAAGTCGTCGACGACGCGGTCGCGATGATGCACCGCCTCGCCGAGGCCGTGCACGCCCCGACGGCCGCGCCGCTGCAGGCCGTCTCGCCGGAGACGATGGAGATCGGCGAGGTCGAGCAACTGCTCTCCTCGACCGAACGCCGCCACAGCTGACACACGCGGCACGGCCGGGAGGCCCGCCTCGCGTCAGCAGATCGCCTCGCCTCAGCCGATCGCCTCGCGCCAGGCGCGCTCGAGTCCGGCCCGGTCGAGCAGCGTCGACGGTCGGACCTCCATGTCGTCGGCGACGAAGTAGAACACCGCGTCGACGTCTGTGATCGGCCGCCCGGTGAACTCGGCGTACGCGACCCGGTACAGCGCGAGCTGCAACTGCCGCCGGTCGAGGTCGTCGGCGCCGCTCGGGGCCTTGCCGGTCTTCCAGTCGACGACCTCGATGCGCCCGTCGATCTCGTACACGGCGTCGAGCTTGCAGACCACGCTGTGGCCGAGGAACGGGATGTGGATCTCGCGCTCGACCTCGACCGGAGTGAGCCCCGCCCACCGTGAGCGGGCGAAGGTGTCCTGGAAGTCGGCCAGCCGTCGGGCGTCGTCGTCGCTGACCGGGACCTCGCCGGCCGCGGCCGGACCACCCTCGGTCGTCTCGTCGGGATCCAGGTCGAGCTCGCCGGCCCACGCGTCGAACCCGCCGTCCCAGCCGCCGAGCGCTGCCGGGGCCTCGCCGCGGGCGCGCTGCTCGACCCACTGGTGGAACAGCGTGCCGAGACGCGTCGCTCGGTAGGGGCGTTCCGGCATCGGTCGTCGCAACCGCTCAGCGACCTTGTCGGGCTCACCGAGGTAGTCCTTGAAGCCGGACGCCGGCACCCGGTGCGGGACGACGACCTGGTGGGCGGCCGACCGCGAGGCCCGACGTTCCGCGAGCAGCAGGTCGATGTCGGCGGCGTACCGGCCGGCGGCACCGGGGTTCGCGTTCCGGACCCGGTCCGCCGCGGCGAGCACCCGCGGCCCGCGGGAGCCGAAGGGCACGTGCGGCCAGGTCTGCGATGCCCCCTGGTCGCCGAGCGGGTTCGACTCGTGGGTCGTGCCGTCCGGGATCCGGTCGGCCGCGAGCACCCCGGCCTCGACCAGGTCGTGCAGGTACCGGCTCGGTGCGGTGGGCTTCACCCCGGTCGACCAGGACGACCCGCTGACGAGCATCTCGTGCTTGGCCCGGGTCAGCGCGACGTAGGTCAGCCGGCGTTCCTCGTCCTCGTTCCGCGCCTTGACCTCGTCCTTGAAGGCGTCGATCGCGTCGACGACGTCCTTCTGGGTCTCCTGTCCGCGCCAGGCCAGGCGTGGCAGTTCGTCAGCGTCGCCGCGGAACTCGTACGGCAGCCGGCCGAAGCCGAGCCAGCCGGTCGAGCCCTCCTGCGGCCGGGCCGGCAGTCCGCCCTCGACCATCCGGGGCACGGCGACCGCGTCCCACTCGAGCCCCTTCGACCCGTGGATGGTGAGGATCTGGACGGTGCCGCCCTCGGGTTCCTCGGAGCGCGGCCCCATGTCGTCGCGGCGCGCGGCGGCGTCGATCCAGCCGAGGAAGGCGCCGAGGTCGGCCCGGTCGTCGGTCTGCACGAAGCCGCTCAGCTCGTCGACGAAGGCGTCGAGGTACGCCGAGCCGCCCTGCTCGTGCGCGCTGACCTCGATGTCGAGCCGCATCTCCTGCACGACGAGCGTGACGAAGTCGACCAGGTCGCCGCCGGCACGGGACCGCAACGAGGACAGCTGCGCGCCGAGTGCCCGCATGCGCTCCCGGCCGGCCGGGCTGATCCCGTCGAGCGCCGAGTGGTCGTCGGGCGCGGTCGTGACGAAGTCGAGCGCGTCGACGACGGACCCGTGCTCCCCCGCGGCGACCGAGGCCCGGAAGGCCGCGGTGACCTCGTCATCGAGGCGTCGGTGCGTGTGGTCGCGGCCGAACAGCCACCGGGCCAGGCCGTGCAGCGCGACGATGTCGGCCGCGCCGATCCGCCACCGTGCCCCGGCGAGCAACCGGATGAGGTCGTTGCCCGCGGCGGGGTCGTGCAGCACGCGGAGGCACGCCACCAGGTCGACGATCTCCGGCCGCTGCAGCAGACCCCCGGTGCCGAGCACGTGGTACGGCACCGCCCGGGCACCGAGCGCCGCCGTGAACGCCGAGAGGTCCTTCCGGGCGCGGAGCAGCAGCGCCATGGAGCCGCCGGGGTTCCGGGTCCGGTGGTCGGCGAACCAGGCGGCCACCGCGTCGGCTTCTTCCGGCAGGGTCTCCGGGAACACCACGCCGACGGTCCCGCGGTCGGCGCCGGGGCGCGGTTCGAGACGCTCCACCTGGACCTCGGACGCGCTCGAGAGCGGCTCGACGACGGCGTTCGCGGCGGCGAGCACGTCGATCGGGTTCCGCCAGCTGGTCGACAGGGCGTAGGTGACGACGGGATCACCAGCCGCATCGCCGAAGTCGGCCGGGAAGCGTGCGAGGTTCGCGGCGCTCGCCCCACGGAAGCCGTAGATGGACTGGTGCGGGTCGCCGACCGCCATCACCGGGTGGTCGCGGAACAGCCGTGCCAGGAAGCGGGTCTGCACGACCGAGGTGTCCTGGTACTCGTCGAGCAGCACCACGGCGAACCGGGAGCGCAGGTCGTCGGCCACCCGCGGTGCTGCGTCCGCGGCGGCGAGCGCCAGGGCGATCTGGTCCGAGAACTCGACGAAGCCGCGGTCGACCTTCTGGCGGCGGAACTCCTCGACCAGGTCGGCGAGCGGTTCGAGGGACCCGATCGCGGCGACGGCGTCGGTGACGGCCCTGTAGGGCGTGCCGCGGCTGGACCCCGGCAGTTCGAGCAGGTCGCCGAAGTCGATCGCGAACCGGCGGAGGTCGGCCGGGTCGACGAGGTGCTCGGAGGCGGCCCCGGCGAGCGCGACGACCGCGGCGGTGATGGTGTCGACGTTCCGGTCGAGGCCCGCGAGCCGGTCGTCCCGTGCGGCGACGACGACCCGTCTGGCGAGCTGCCACGCCGAGGGTTCGGTGAGCACCTGGGACTCGCCGTCCCGCCCGACGAGCAGGGCGTTCTCGCGGAAGACGGCGTTCGCGAACGCGTTGTAGGTGGACACGGTGGGTGCGAGGAAGGCGTCGCCGGTCTCGATCAACCCGACGTCCTCGAGCGCGCCGATCCGGTCGTTGATGCGGACCCCGAGCTCACCGGCGGCCTTGCGGGTGAAGGTCAGCCCGAGCACCTGGTCGGGCTGCACGAAGCCGTTCGCCAGCAGCCAGACGACCCGGGAGGCCATCGTCTCGGTCTTCCCGCTGCCGGCGCCCGCGACCACCAGGGCCGGGGCGAGCGGGGACTCGATGACGGCACGCTGCTGCGCGGTCGGTCGGGGCTTGCCCAGGGCATCGGCGATCTCGTCGGCCCCGTACCGGCGGCGGGCCGGACGCTCGTCCGGCACCGCGCCTCCCGTCGGGGCGACGGTCGGGGCCGCAGCCGCAGCCGCAGCCGCAGCCGCAACCGTGGTCTCGTCGCTCACCAGGTCACCTCGCCCACCACGTGGATGCGGCACTCGGTGCCGGTGCGGGCCCGGTCGCAGTGGTCGTCCACGTTCGCCAGGAACGTCCGCCCGGCCATGCCGCGCGCGACGGTGTGCAGGCGTTCGCGGTAGGCCTCGCGCGACTCCGGGTCGAGGGCCCGCTGCGTCCGCTCGGAGTAGGCGTGCGCGCCCTTGGGGTTCTGCACGAAGACGAGTCGGGCGTCGGTGGTCTCCGCACCCTCCGGCACGCCCTCGACCGCTCCGTCCGCCACGGCGAGCTGGTACGCGGCGAGCTGCGGGTGTCCGGGCATGTCGTTCTTCTCGCTCGGCATGACGCGGCCGGTCTTCAGGTCGACGATGCTGATCCGGCCCTCGGGGTCGACCTCGATGCGGTCGATGCTCCCCCGCACCCGCGCCGGGCCGGTCACGAGGGCGAACGATGCCTCGGCGCCGAGCACCCGTCGGCCGGCGCTGGCGAAGGTCCGCAGGTAGTCGCTGAGCCCCTCGATCATCCGCCGGGTTCGGGCACGCTCACGGTCCGCGACCCACGGCGACTCGAAGGTCAGCTCGTCCCACCGTTCCTCGACCCGGTGCCACAGCGACTCGACGTCGACGTCGGTCGCGTGCTCCATCGCCTCGTGCACGATCGTCCCGATGCCCATCGCCGGGCTCGGCGCCCCGCCGCCGAACGTCTGCGCGAACCAGTGCACCGGGCACTCCTCGAACGTGCCGATCCGGGAGGGCGACACCGCCACCGTCGGCGGTACCGGCTCCACCACGGCCCCGTCCTCGCCGCCCTCGGGCACGACCGGTTCCGCGTCGAGGTCGACCAGGGGTGCGTCCGTCGACGGCTCGACGATGCCGTACCAGTCGTCGGGCGACGCGCCGGGGACGTCCTCGGCCGCCAGACGGGCCAGCGCCGAGGCCGCCTCGTGGTCCCCGGTCGCCACCACCCGACGGCGCAGCGACCCGGCCAGCCCGCGCAACGACAGCGGGTGCGCGGACGCCTGCCGGTCCGGCGGCACCGGCACCAGCCGCACGAACGGCGACGGTGACTCGTCGTCGTTCGCGACGGTCGCGATCACCACCTGGGTCGTCGCGCGGGACACCGCCCGGACGAACAGCCGGAGCTCGTCACCGATCACTGCCGCCCGGTCGTCGGTGGGCGAGTGCGGGATCCCCGCCGCCGCCCGGACCAGCCCGTCCGGGTCGAGCAGGCTGCCGCGCACCCGCGTGTTCGGCCAGACGCCGTCCTGGAGGCCCGTGACCACCACGACGTCACACTCCAGTCCGACCGTGGCGGAGGGGGTCAGCACGCGGACCCGTCCGGCGGTCCGGTCCGGCCCGATCGAGTCCTCCGGCAGGTCGGCGCCGAGGAGGTCGTCGACGAACACCCGCGCCGGCGCGTCCGGCGTCCGCTCGACGAAGCGCTTCGCGGCGGTGAACAGCCCGACCACGGCGTCGAGGTGCCGGTCGGCCTCGGCCGCGCCCACCCCACCGGCGACGGACTGTGAGCGCCACACCCCGGCCAGGCCGCTGCGTTCCCAGAGGCCCCAGAGGATCTCCTCGATGCTCGCCCCCGACTCGGCGTCCTGCCGGGCGGTCACGAAGCTCGTGGCCAGCCGCATCGTGCGACGGGCGAAGGCGGCGTCGATCGTGGCCAGGCGTTCCGGGGCGCCGAGGGCGTCGACGAGCAGCTCGTCAGCCGTCCGGGTGCCGCCGCCGGCGAGCTCTTCCCGCCGGAGGGCCAGCCGCAGCCGACGGATCGCCAGGGTGTCCAGGCCGCCGAGCGGTCCGGTGGCGAACGACGTCGCCAGGTCGGCGTCGAGCGGGAGCACCCCGAGCGCGACGGCCGCCGCGTCGACCAGGGTCCGGGAGGCCGTGTCGTCCCGCGGGCGCGTCGGTGCGGCACCGGCGGTCGCGGGGACCTCGGCCACCGAGAGCGCCCGGACCAGTTCGGGGATCGCGGCACCGCTGCGGGTGACGACGACCATGCGGTGCCACGGGACGCCGTCGAGCAGCCGGTGTTCGCGGAGACGTCTCGCCACGGCGGCCACCATCGCGGAACGGCTGGGTGCTTCCAGGTGCAGGACGGCGTCGGAGCGGCCACGGGCCTCCCGGGCGAGGGCAGCACGCTGTCGACCGGCGGCCGCGGTTCCGATCCGCCCGGTGATGCCGGTGACGAGCGCGCGGATCGGGGCCGCGTGCCGGTGCACGGTGCCGAGGACGATCTCCTGGACCTGCGGGACGCCGAGCCGTGGCCCGAGGCGGCCGAGGACGTCCGGGACGCCGCCGCGGAAGGCGGAGGCGGCGATGTCCGGGTCCCCGAACGCGACGACCTGCACGCCGGAGCGGGCCAGGGCGCCGAGCAGGGCGATCTCGCCCTCGACGAGTTCCTGCACGTCGTCGACGACCACCAGACGGAGTGCGGCGACGGCGGGCGGCAGGTCCCCCCGGAGCACTGCCGCGGTGGCGAAGGCGACGAGTTCGGCGGCGTCCAGACTGGTCGACCGGAAGGCGGTGACGGCCGCGCGGTACTCGTCGACGAAGTCGCCCACCGCCCGCCACTCGGGGTGGCCGGTGTCGTCGCCGAGCTCGCGCATGTCGTCGGGTTCGATGCCGGCGGCGACCGCCCGCATCATCAGGTCGCGGAGCGCCGTGCGGAAGCCGGCCCGCTCGCGGACCACCTCGGTGATCGGCGCCGGCCAGGCCGGTCCGGTGCCGTCGAGTTCGTGGCCGTCCAGGAGGTCCGCGATGATCCGGTCCTGTTCGCCGCCGGTCAGCAGGGTCGGTGCCTCCTGCCCCTGGACCGAGGCCGCGTGCGCCACCACCTGGAAGGCGAGGGAGTTGACCGTGCGTGCCAGGGCGCCCGGCGTGACCCGGTCGACGGCGGCCGCCAGACGGTCGCGGAGTGCGGTCGCGGCGACGCGCGCCGAGGTCAGCGCGAGGACGGTGCCGTGCCCGGAGGCGTCCACCGCGCCGGGGCGGGCGGACCGGTCGGCCACGAGCCGCGTCAGCGTGCTCGTCTTGCCGGTCCCCGGAGCGCCGATGACGGCTGCGTGCACCCCGTCGGGCAGGGCGAGCACCGCCTGCTGCGCCGGGTCGTCGACCAGTGCGCGCGCGACCGAGCCGAGGTCCGGCGCGGGCGTCAGGGTGGTCGGTGGCACGGTCGTACGGTACCCACCGCAGCCGACATCCCGGGCCGCCCGCGCCGGGGTGCGGACGCGGCCGTGCGCCCGCGGCGAACGCTCCGGGCCGCCCGGGGACGCTCGACTAGGGTGAGGTCGTGGACATCAAGATCGGCATCATCAACAGCCCCCGCGAGATCAGTTTCGAGACGGCGCAGACCGCCGACGAGATCGAGACCGCCGTGGCCGACGCGCTCGCGGCCAAGGCGACGCACATCTCCCTCACCGACGACAAGGGCCGCCGGTTCATCGTGCCGGTCGGATCGCTCGCGTACGTCGAGGTGGGCGCCGAAGAGTCGCGCCGCATCGGCTTCTTCGCCTGACGCTCCCCGCATGGAGCTCCTCTTCGCCGTGCTCGGCGGGATCCTCCTCGGGGCGGTCGCCCACGTCGTCGTGCCCTGGCGCACGACCCGTGGGGTGCTGATCGGCCCCGTGGTCGGCGGCATCGTCGCGGCCGTCCTGTGGGAGGCCCTGACCTGGGCCGGCTGGTCGTACGGCGGGACCTGGATCTGGGTCGTCGCCCTGGTGGCTGCTGCCGCCGCCGCGCTCGTCGTCGAGGTGGCGCTCGGCCGTCGCCGCACCGCAGCGGACGACGCGCACTACGAACGGATGGTCAAGCAGGGCGCCTAGCGCAGCTGCGGGCCACGCCTCCGGCGCTCGCTCGGGCGGCCAGGCCGCCAGGCGGTCAGGCCGTCAGGCCGTCAGGCCGAGGGCGTCCATCCGGCGGGTGTGTGCCGCGATGAGTTCGGTCCAGACCGGCTCGAGCCGCTCCTGGTCCTCCCGCGCGTGCGACGCCAGGGCGGATCGGGCCACGAGCAACGTGTCGCCCACGAGCCGTCGGCCCCACATCGCCAGACGGGACGCCACGACCGGGTCCTCGTCGATGCGGGCGGTCAGTTCCTCGACCACCGCGGGCTCTTCGCGGGTGTCGAACACCGTGCGCAGGCGCTGCCGCACGTCGATCGGCAGCGACCGCAGCAGGTTGGCGAACAGGTCGTTGAGGATGCCGGCGGTGACGTACCCGGTGAGCATCGACTCGTACCAGTCGGCACCGCTCGTGCGCTCGAGGAAACGGTCGATCGCGTCCCGGTGCGGGGCCATCAGATCGGCTGGCTCCTTGCCGCCACGCTCGATCTCGGCCACGATGGCACGGTGCCGCTCGAGAGCGGTCGTCGCGAGCACCCCGGTGACCAGACGGCCCGAGAGCGTCGGCGCACCGGCGCCGGCACGGCCCATGGTCTCGTACAGCGACAGCTGCAGGTAGGCCGCTTGGCCGAGGTAGACGTCCAGCTCAGGGCTGACGTCGTCCAACTGCAGACGCTCGACGGTCCCGCTGCGCGGGTTCCGCGACGCGAGCCAGGTTGCAGCGAGTTGCCCAGCACGCTTCCGGTTCCACCACGACACCACCCGCCCAGCATACGGGTCGGGTGATACCCCTCCGGCACGTCGGTAGACTGGCCCGGACTCCTCCCCACGAACAGGGTGAACTTCTTTGACTTTCTCAGAACTCCAGATCGAGCAGGACATCGTCGATGCGCTCGCGAGCAAGGGCATCATCGAGCCCTTCCCGATCCAGCAGCAGACGATCCCGCTCGCCCTGACCGGCCAGGACATCATCGGTCAGGCCAAGACCGGCACCGGCAAGACCTTCGGGTTCGGCCTGCCGCTGATCCAGCGCATCGGCGCCGACCCCGCACCGGGTGTGAAGGCGCTCGTCGTCGTCCCCACCCGCGAGCTCGCCGTGCAGGTGAGCGAGGACCTCGAGTCCGCGATGGTGAACCGTCCGACCAAGCTCGTCTCGATCTACGGCGGCAAGGCGTACGAGGGCCAGGTCGAGCAGCTCAAGGCCGGCGCGCAGATCGTCGTCGGGACGCCCGGTCGTCTCATCGACCTGCAGCGTCAGCGTCTCCTCGACCTCTCGCACGTGCAGGAGATCGTCCTCGACGAGGCCGACCGGATGCTCGACCTCGGGTTCCTCTCGGACATCGAGCGGATCTTCCAGGCCGTGCCTGAGGTGCGGCACACGATGCTGTTCTCGGCGACGATGCCGGCACCGATCGTCGCGCTCGCCCGCCGCTTCATGTCGCGACCGGTGCACATCCGCGCGACGGACCCCGACGAGGGTCTGATGCAGGCGAACATCAAGCACGTCATCTACCGCGCGCACTCCCTGGACAAGGACGAGGTCATCGCCCGCATCCTCCAGGCCGAGGGTCGCGGCAAGACCGTCATCTTCACGCGCACCAAGCGTGCCGCTGCCCGCATCGTCGAGGAGCTGAAGGACCGCGGCTTCAATGCCGCCGCCGTCCACGGCGACCTCAACCAGGAGCAGCGCGAACGTGCGATGGCCGCCTTCAAGGCCGGCAAGCGCGACGTCCTCATCGCGACCGACGTCGCCGCCCGTGGCATCGACGTGGACGATGTCACGCACGTCATCAACCACACGATCCCGGACGACCCGGACACGTACCTGCACCGCGCCGGTCGCACCGGTCGTGCCGGCAAGACCGGCATCGCGGTCACGTTCGTCGACTGGGACGACCTGCACAAGTGGACGCTGATCGACAAGGCGCTCGAGTTCGGCATCCCCGAGCCCGTCGAGACGTACTCGTCGTCGCCGCACCTGTTCACCGACCTGGACATCCCGGTCGGCACCAAGGGCCGCCTGCCCGGCACGACCTCGCACGCCGCCACCGCCGGCACCGAGAAGTCGTCGGCCGGTTCGCGATCGGGCTCGCGCTCGGGCTCCGACTCGCGCTCCGACTCCGGCTCGCGTTCCGGCAGCGCCGGCGAGTCCCGGTCGCGGAACCGCACCCGGTCCGCCGGGTCGGAGTCGTCCGGCTCGCGTCGCGGCTCCGGTGACCGTCCGGCAGCGGAGCGCACCGCGCCCGCCGAGGACGCGCAGGACGTCACCACCGCCGCTGGCACGGTCGAGGGTGCTCCGGCCCCCGGCGCCGGTGACGAGTCGGGTGACGGCACGCAGAAGCGTCGTCGCCGCCGTCGCCGTCGTGGCGGCAGCGGATCGTCGGAGGCGACCGCCTCGGCACCGCAGGGTTCCTCGGACAGCGAGTAGCGCCTCCAGGTCGATCGGCCCCGTCACCTCGGTGACGGGGCCGTCGTCGTCCCACGGTCCGGTCCGCGTCGTGCTGACGGGAGGCCCGTGGCCGGCCCCGCCGGGCCGGGTCAGCCGCTTCAGACCCGCCGCTTCAGGACAGGCGGGAACCCGGCCCGACGACCGGCTCGCTGCCGGTGGCCTGCTCGACGATCGCGTCGAACGACCGGCGGCACGTGCGGTGCTCGCCGAGGCGGTTCGGCTTGCCCTCGCCGTGGTAGTCGCTCGACCCGGTGACGAAGAGACCGAACTGCTGGGTCCAGTCCAGCAAGGTGCGCTTGCCGTGCGCCTGGTTCTCGCGGTGGTCGACCTCGAGGCCGGCGAGACCCGCGTCGACGAGTTCGCGGAGCATCGGCTCGTCGATCACGATCCCCCGGGACGAGGCAGCCGGGTGGGCGATCACGGGCACCCCACCGGCGGCACGGATGAGCTCGACGCCACGCAGCGGCGACGGGGCGTCGTGCGGCTGGTAGTAGCCGGAGGACGGGTGGAGGATGCCGCGGAACGCCGCACTGCGGTCGGACTCGAGGCCGAGCCGGACCAGCGCGTCGGCGATGTGCGGGCGGCCGATGGTCGCGCCCTCGCTCGACTCGGCCAGGACGTCGTCCCAGGTGATCGGGTGGTCGCGACCGATCGCGTCGACCATGCTGCGGGCCCGGGTGAGGCGGCCGTCACGGATCGCGGTGGTCTCGGCGACGAGACCCGGGTCCACCGGGTCGACCAGGTAGCCGAGCACGTGCACGCTCCGCCAGCCGATCCGGGTGCTGAGCTCGAGCCCGGGCACCAGCGTCATCGGCAGCTGCCGGACGGCTTCGGCGGCCTCGTGCCAGCCCGCGGTGGTGTCGTGGTCGGTCAGGGCGACGCCGTCGAGGCCACTGGCCGCAGCGGCCCGGACCAGCTCCCCCGGGCGCTCGGTGCCGTCGGAGACGCTCGAGTGAGCGTGCAGGTCGATGAACGGATCAGGCACCCCGTCATGCTACCGACAGGTCACCAGCCGGTCGGACGCCGTTCACAGACGCGGTTCGCCGGTCGTGCGCTCGGCCGCTGCGGACCAGCCGTGCCCCGCGGACCAGGAGAGCGTCACCCAGCATCCGGGGGCTCCACGTGTGACGGGGTGGACGATGACGCCGATGGTCTCCGGGACGACGGCGTCGACGAACGTCACCCGCGCCTCCGCGTCCGGCCGCACGGCGAGTGCCGGAGCACACGTGCGCCACGCTGTCGCCGCGGTTGCCTGCTGTCCCCGGCTGACCGCCGCGTCGAAGCGACGCTCGTCGTGGTGCCGGAGCCCGTCGACGGCAGCGCGCCGGGCGTGCAGCCCGGACGCCGTCGACGGCTCGCCGCCGACGTCGGCCGGCGTGCTGTGGACGGCGCACCCGGCCAGGAGGACCGTGGCCACGCCCGCCACGAGGGCCGCGGTGACGCCTCGGTCTCGTCCCACGTGTGTCCTCGTCACCGCACGTCCCGTGTGCGGCGGAGCGGCGGGAGCAGGTGCATCGACGCGAAGGCGAACACGCCGAGTGCGGGCAGGAAGAACCGCGGGTCGGGTTCGTAGCCGTCGGTCGCGGGCTGGTCGGCGTACGCCTCGTTGTGCACCGGGCCGGCCGTGCCGCCCACGTAGGACAGGCAGAGGACCGCGACGGCGACCCCGAACACCACGAACGTCCAGCCGGCTCGACGGATCCACCACGCTCGTGCCCGGGGGACGATGCGGAGCGGCAGCCCGAGGACGAACACCAGGACGGTGAGCGGCGTCGAGACCAGTGCGAAGCCGAAGAGCTGCAGCGCCTCGGTGAACGCACCACCGACGATCGACCACGCCGCGAGCACGACGTAGGTCAGGGCGCCGGTCAGCACCACCTGCACCGGCAGCGCGAGCCAGACGAGCGCGAGGCCCGAGGCCGCTCCGCCCGGCGGACGACGGAGCGCGATCGGTGGGACCTGCTGCCAGTCGGCCATGGCTGGATGCTAGCGCGAGCAGCGTCGCCGGCCGCCGGCCAGCTGCGAACTCGCCCCCGAGCTGCAGATACGCGGCCTGCACCCATGTACGGCGGGTGCACACCGTGCTTGGATGCACCGAGACCGGATCAGGCCTTGTGAGCGGTAGGCGGGCGTGATGGTCATCCTCGGAGCGGAACGCGCGCAGTCGTTGCGCCGCGATCTCGAGGCGGCTCGTGCCGCCGGACACCTGCGGAACCGCCTCGAGTCCTTCCCGAGCACGGCCTGGGCGCGGTGGTCGATCCGTGCTGCCTTCGCTGCCCCGTTCCTGGTGATCGCGTCCGTCGCCGCGGATCCCTCGGTGTCCACGATCACCGTCAACCAGACCGCCGTCGACCACGTCTCCACGTTGGCGTGGGATCGCGCCGACGTGGCCTGGATCACTCAGCTCTACCCACCGTTGGGCACCGTCCTGGTGCGGTTGATCCCCGGCGGCGCGGCCGGGTTGGCCCTGGTCGGCGCACTCGTCGCCGGGGTCCTGCTGCAGTTGCTGCTCGAGGTCATGGTGCAGCGGCGGTTCGAGTGGTGGAAGAGCGCGGTGTTCCTCGTCGCGATCGGCGCCAACCCGCTGTTCGCGTACACGGCCACCGGCAACCTCGAGGCGTTCCTCAGCATCGCGTTCTTCGGGATCGGCACGATCAACATGGTCCGGTTCGTCTCGAGCGGGAACACGAAGGCCGGTTTCGAGTCCGGCATCCTCTTCATGCTCGCTGCCCTCGCGGACGCGTCCGGCCTGGTGCTCGTGGTCGCCGCAGCGGTCACGGCTCCCCTGCTGTCCGTGGCCCGACGGTCCGAGTCCGGGGCTCGCTGGTCGAACGTGCTGATCGTGCTCTTCCCGACCATCGCCGTGTTCGCCGCGGTGATGTTCCTCCAGCTGCTGTTCGGGCGCAGTCCGTGGTCGGTGTTCGAGAACGCGGTCCACTTCGACCCGGCGCTCGGGGCACTGGTCCCGCACCTCTTCACGACCCTCGACGGCGTACTGATCCTCGCACCCGTCGCCAGCGGGTCCGCCCTGGCCCTCCTCAGCCGGCGCCCCGGTTCGATCCTGATCGCGGTGTTCGTCTTCGTGGCGCTCGTCCTCGGGTACGTCTTCGGCCTGATCCCGGTGAACTCGGCGGGCAACGTGTTCCTGGTGATGACGATGATGGGCATCGCGGTGATCCCGGCGGCCCGGACGGTGCGGGCGAGCGTGCTGATCACCGTCGTCGGTGGGGTGCAGGTGCTCATCGCGTGGACCGCGGCACTCAACCGGCCGGTGACGCACAGCTGGATGACGGCCATCGGGCACGTCCTCGGGTGGCGATGATCGATGGTCTCCACGCGTTCGACGAGGTCCGGGCGGCACGTCGCGCTCGTCCGTCCGGACGAACTCGTCGAACTCGAGGCGGACGGTCTCGACGCGGCGCTGCAGCGGCCCGGAGCCGGCCAGCGGTACCTCGCGGAGGACTGGATGCCACTCCGGATGCTCGCGGACGGCACGATGCTGGTCGCCACCTCCGCCCGCGCCGACGACGCGTCCCTCGCCGACGCACTCGCCGAGGAGCTCGGGGCACCCGTCACCTTCGTCCCGGTCGACAGCTGGACCCTCCGCCGTGCGGTCCTGGGCCGGTTCCACGGTGCCGTCGCCGATGCCGCGGCGAACGAACTCCACGACCGGAACCCCACGCTCTCCGCCCGCGTCGTGTTCTCCCGTGCCCAGAAGGTGACGGGAGGCGCGCTCCTGCTGGTCGTTCTCGCCTGCGCCGTCGCGTGGCCGGCTGCCACCATCATCGCGGCGCTGACCGCCGCGAGCCTGGTGTTCCTCGCGGGCACCGGCTTCAAGTTCGTCGTGGCGACGCAGGGCGCCCGCTACGACGTCGTCGAACGCATCACGGGTGCCGAGGTGGAGGCGCTGGACGACGACGACCTGCCGACGTACACCGTCCTCGTCCCGGTGTTCCGCGAGGCGAACATCGTCGCGCAGTTGATCGACAACCTCGGGGGGCTCGACTACCCCGTGCACAAGCTCGAGGTGATCATCCTGACCGAGGAGGCGGACCAGGAGACGCGGGACGCGATCGCAGTGGCGAACCCGCCCGCACACTTCCGGGTCATCAGCGTGCCGAAGGGGCATCCGCAGACGAAGCCGCGCGCGTGCAACGTCGGTCTCTACGTCGCCACCGGTGACTTCCTGGTCATCTACGACGCCGAGGACACCCCCGACCCGGACCAGCTCAAGAAGGCACTCATCGCGTTCGAGCGCGGTGGTGAGTCCACCGTGTGCGTGCAGGCGGCGCTGAACTACTTCAACGCCCGCGAGAACGTCCTGACCCGGATGTTCACCCTGGAGTACTCCTACTGGTTCGACTACATGCTCGCCGGGCTCGACCATTCCTCGTTGCCGATCCCGTTGGGCGGGACGTCGAACCACTTCCGGACCGCCTCGCTCGTCGAGCTCGGCGGCTGGGACCCGTACAACGTGACCGAGGACGCCGACCTCGGGATCCGGGCCAGTGCCGTCGGCTACCGCGTCGGGGTGATCAACTCCACGACGATGGAAGAGGCGAACACCTCGATCCCGAACTTCATCCGCCAGCGCTCCCGGTGGATCAAGGGCTACATGCAGACGAGCCTGGTCCATGCCCGACGCCCGGTCGCCCTCATCCGGCAGATCGGCCTCCGCAGGTTCTCCGCCTTCGTGCTCCTCATCGCCGGCACCCCCGCGACGTTCCTGTGCGTGCTGCCGTTCTCCGCGCTCACGGTCGTGACGTTCCTGGTGCCGCAGGGCAGCCTCCAGGCCGTGTTCCCGGTGTGGGTGCTGTGGCTGTGCCTGTTCAACTTCCTGGTCGGCAACGCGATCATGATCTACCTGTCGATGATGGGCCCCTTCAAACGCGGGACCTTCCACCTGATCCTCTGGTCGCTCCTCAACCCGGTGTACTGGACCCTGCACTCGATCGCGGCGTACAAGGCCCTCTGGCAGCTGCTCACCCGCCCGCACTACTGGGAGAAGACCGAGCACGGCCTGACGACCCAGAAGCCCGGGGGCGACAGCGCGGGCGACGCCGGGGGCGACGCGCCCGCCGGTACGCTGGGCGCGCGGTGATCTCGCGAGGCCGGAACCGGCCGGGTCGCCCACCATCGAGCAACCAGGGGGAACGGTCATGTCCACAGCACAGCGCGCAGCGGTACTCGCTCTCGGGATCGTCGTCCTCACCGGACTGACCGGTTGCAGCGGTGGCGGCAGCGGCGACACCGCGACGACCGCGGCCCAGCCCGAGATGTCCCAGTCCGAGCGGAAGGCGACGATCCCGGACCTCGAGAAGGAGGCCACCACCGTCGCCGAGGGCATGGTCGACGCCATGGCCGACGGCGGGACGGAGACCGGCTCGGAGTACGTGGCGGCGCACCCGCTCGCCGACCACCACTTCCTCGGCAAGTGGGAGATCGGCAAGCCGGACGCCACCGGTGCGAGCATCGGCACAGTCTGCATCGAGTACCGGCCGACGAAGGACGCCGACCCCGTCGCGACGGCGACGGCGAACGCCCAGTACGCGCCGGCGAGCGGCAGCGTGCGCGAGCTGCGCCGTACCTCGCCGGTCGGCAACGGTCTCAACACCGGCTGCTGAACCCACAGCGCGCGGTGGCCGGAAGCTGCACGGTGCGATGATGGGACGCATGGCCGACACCACTCCCCGCGCGACGAGCAACCGCTCCACCACTCCCGGCTCGTCCGTGTTCAAGGACCACATCGCGTCGAACTGGGCGGAGCGCGAGCGTCCGCTCCCGGCGCCCCGCGAGCAGTCCGCCTTCGCTGCCGAGCGTCGTGCGCGGCTCTCGGAGCTGCACACCGGACGGACGCTCGTCGTCCCCGCCGGGCAGGCGAAGGTGCGCTCGAACGACTGCGACTACCCGTTCCGCCCGCACTCCACGTTCGCGCACCTCACCGGCTGGGGCACGGACACCGTCGTCGGGTCCGTCCTGGTGCTGACGCCGAACGGCAGCGGGCACGACGCCACGCTGTACTTCCGTGCGACCGCCGGCCGTGACTCCGAGGAGTTCTACGCGAACCCCGAGATCGGTGAGTTCTGGGTGGGACCGCGGCCCTCACTGGCCGAGGTGTCCGCCGACCTGGGCCTCGCGACCGCCGACCTGGGCGAGCTCGACCGGGTCCTCGACGGCCTCGACGCCTCGGTGCTGGTCGTCCGCGACGCCGACACCGACTTCACCCGGGCCCTCGACGAGCGGCTCGGTGCGACCGTCGGTGGCGCCGAGGAGCAGGACGACTCCCCGGCGACGGCGGACGTGCTCTCCCGCGACCTGTCCGAGCTGCGCCTGGTGAAGGACGCGTTCGAGGTCAACGAACTCCGCAAGGCCGTCGACGCCACCCAGCACGGGTTCGACGACGTGATCGCCGACTTCGACGCGGTCCTCGCCCACCCCCGTGGCGAGCGCATCGTCGAGGGCACCTTCAACCGCCGTGCCCGCGCGGACGGCAACACGGTCGGGTACGACACGATCGCGGCGGCCGGCCACCACGCCTGCATCCTGCACTGGACCCGGAACGACGGTGCCGTGCAGCCGGGCGACCTCATCCTCATCGACGCCGGGGTCGAGGTCGACTCGTTCTACACGGCCGACATCACCCGGACGCTGCCGGTCAGCGGCACGTTCTCGCCCGTCCAGCGGATGGTCTACGAGGCCGTCCTGGAGGCTGCCGATGCGGCGTTCGCGATCGTCAAGCCCGGCATCACCTTCCGTGAGGTCCACGCGACCGCCATGCAGGTCATCGCCCGCAAGACGGCCGAGTGGGGCTTCCTGCCGGTCTCGGCCGACGAGTCGCTGCTGCCGGAGAACCAGTTCCACCGCCGGTACATGGTGCACGGCACGAGCCACCACCTCGGGCTCGACGTGCACGACTGCGCGAAGGCCCGCCGTGAGATGTACCTCGACGGCATCGTGCAGCCCGGCATGGTCTTCACCATCGAGCCCGGACTGTACTTCCAGCAGGACGACCTGACCGTGCCGGAGGAGTTCCGCGGCATCGGCGTCCGCATCGAGGACGACATCCTGGTGACCGAGGACGGCGCCGAGAACCTGTCCGTGCACATCCCCCGGACCC
The DNA here is from genome assembly GCF_030407555.1 of Curtobacterium sp. APC 4022. NCBI lineage: Bacteria > Bacillati > Actinomycetota > Actinomycetes > Micrococcales > Microbacteriaceae > Curtobacterium > Curtobacterium sp. APC 4022. Next base: position 12,280 of record NZ_JASDDD010000022.1, on the reverse strand, counting down.
CCTCGGAAGTGGAGGGGTGGATCGCCCGCACTCCGCGCTAGCCTGGCCCTCGTGAGCGCTGAAGCCCCCTCGAGCACCTTCCTGATCGACGTCGAGCACTTCGACTCCCCCGATGCCCAGCGGCTGCGTGCCGCCCAGCGCATCGAGATCGACAGCACGTACGGCTCGGACACCGAACCCGGACCGAAGCCCACGGCCGACTCGATCGCGGTGTTCTTCGTGGCGCGCGACGGCGACGGCACCCCGGTCGGCTGCGGTGGTCTGCGGATCGTCGACGACGGCATCGCCGAGGTGAAGCGGATGTACGTCCGGACGGAGTCCCGAGGGTCGGGTGTGGCGGCGGCGATGCTGCGTCGACTCGAGGAGGCCGCGCTCGACCTCGGTTCGCCGGCCCTCGTCCTCGAGACGGGCACGGAGCAGAAGCGGGCGATCGCGTTCTACGAGCGCGAAGGTTTCAGCCGCATCGCCAACTTCGGCCCGTACGTGGGCGCCGACCGCTCGGTCTGCTACTCGAAGATCCTCTGACCAGCAGCGCTGACGACGACGGGGGCTCCCGGACCATCTGGTCCGGGAGCCCCCGTCGTCATCTGTGTCGCCGGCCGCGCTCAGTCGCGGTGTCCGTCCTCCCGGCGAGGTGTCTCGGGTCCGTCCGTCGTCGACTCGTCCGTGGGCTGCTGCTCGGGCTCGGGGCTGGTCGCCCGCTCCCCGTAGCGGGGGCCGTCGGTCGTGCCGAAGCGCGGCGCGGCGTCCGGCCGCTCGGGGGTGGACCCGGCGCCGTCCGTGGTCGACGCCGCACGGGGTCCGCCCTCGTTCGTGCCGTACCGCGGGGTCGTGCCCTCGGGACGCTGGGGCGGGTTCGCACCGCGGTCACCGGAGGCGTCGCGGGCCGCACCGTCGTTCGTGCCGTACCGCGGGCCTCCCGTCGCGTCGCGGCGAGCAGTGTCCTCGGGAGCCCGACGGGTGGAGTCGTCGGCGCCGTAGCGGGGGCCGTCGTTCGTACCGTAGCGGGGGCGGCCGTCCGGTGTCGGCGCCGCCTGCGGGCCGGAGCCCGGCTGCTGGTGCGGGGTCGCGTGCCCGCCGTACGGCGAACCCTGCGCCGGCTGACCGTACTGGCCCGGCTGGCCCTGCGGCGCCTGACCGTACTGGCCCGGCTGACCCTGCGGCGGCTGACCCTGCGGCGGCTGGCCCTGCTGGCCGTACTCCCCGTACTGCGGCGGACGCCCCGGAGTCGGGCCGCCCTGGCCCGGGCCGCCCTGCGGGGAGCTCGGACGCCACGGCTGCTGCCCCATCTGGCCCTGCTGACCGTACTGCCCGACCTGGCCCTGCTGGCCGTACTGCCCCGGCTGGCCGCCCTGCTTCGCGCTGCCCGCACCCGGCTGGTCCCACGACGTGTGCTGGATCGCGCCGGCCTGCCCGAGGATGCGCTGGGCCTGCCCGGAGAGCTGCGGCTCGACGACGATCTGGTAGTTCGTGGCGAGGACCTGGTGGACGCTCGTGAAGTCCCGCTGACGCTTCGTGATGGCGAACGAGACGATGCCGTACAGCATGCCGAAGCCGGCACCGATGACCGCCGCGGCAGCGAAGAGGCCGCCGGCCGAAGGTGAGAACAGGGTCAGGACGATGCCGAAGAAGAACCCGAGCCAGAGGCCGGACAGTGCGCCGGCGAGGGCCGCGCGACCGTAGGTCATCTTGCCGGTGACGCGTTCGACGGTCTTCAGGTCGTTGCCGACGATGGCGAGCTTCGCGACCGGGAAGTCCGCCTCGGCGAGCTTCGCGACCACGCGCTGTGCTTCGGGGTAGCTGTCGTAGGTGCCGAGGACGTCACCGCGGGGCAGCGTGGGGAACGCCTGTGCCGTGCGGCCGCCGAAGGGGCTCTGAGTGCTCACACAGTCATCATCCACCGGGCTCCTTGCGATCACACGAGAACCACCAGGGAAGGCGCGGCGAGTGCGCCGGGGCGAACGACTACGCTGGACGGGTGAGCGCCTCGAAGGTCTTCGTCGCCCGCTTGGCCGGGTGCTCCGTCTTCGACCCCGCGGGCGATCGGGTGGGTCGGGTCCGCGACGTCCTGGTCGTCTACCGCCGGGTCGATGCCCCCCAGGTCGTCGGGTTGATCGTCGAGGTCCCCGGCAAGCGCCGCATCTTCGTCAGCATCGGCCGGATCACCTCGATCGGTGCCGGGCAGGTCATCACGACGGGCCTGGTCAACATGCGCCGCTTCGAGCAGCGCGGTGGCGAGGTCCGGGTGATCGCGGAGATCCTCGGCCGCAAGGTGCTCATCAAGAAGGAGCAGATCCGCGCGACCATCGAGGACGTCGCGATCGAGGACCACGGCCAGGGCGACTGGTCGGTCGCGCAGCTCTTCCTCCGCAAGCCGAAGACCACGCCGTCCCCGTTCGGCAAGGGCCCGACGACGTTCGCCGCCTGGAACGAGGTCACCGAGGACGAACTGCCCGGTGAGTCCCAGTCCGCCGAGCACGTGATCGCCGCCTACTCGGACCTGCTGCCCGCCGACCTCGCCTCGACCCTGCTCGACCTGCCGTCCGAGCGTCGGTTCGAGGTCGCCGAGGAACTGCCCGACAACCGCCTCGCCGACGTGCTCGAGGAGATGCCGGACCAGGAGCGGATCGAGATCCTCTCGGCGCTCCGCGACTCCCGCGCCGCCGACGTCCTCGACCAGATGCAGCCCGACGACGCCGCCGACCTCCTGGCACAGCTGCCGGACGAGCGCAGTGAGGCCCTCCTCGAGCTCATGGAGCCGGAAGAGGCGCAGGACGTCCGGATGCTGCTCGAGTACGAGCCGGACACCGCCGGTGGCCTGATGACGACCGAGCCGGTGATCCTGTCCGCAGACTCGACCGTCGCCGAGGGCCTCGCACTGGTCCGCCGCCACGAACTCGCCCCGGTGCTCGGCGCTGCGGTCTGCGTGACGCTGCCGCCGTACGAGCCGCCGACCGGACGCTTCCTCGGCCTGGTGCACTTCCAGCGGATGCTGCGGTACCCGCCGAACGAGCGCCTCGGTACCCTGATCGACCAGCAGACCGAACCGGTGAAGGTGGACGCGAGTGCCGCCGAGGTGACGCGCGTGATGGCGACCTACAACCTCCTGTCCGTCCCCGTGGTCGACGACGCCCACCGACTCGTCGGGGTGGTGACCATCGACGACGTCCTCGATCACGTCCTGCCGGACGACTGGCGGAGTCAGGACGAGGCCGACGCCAACCCTGGCGCGGTCTCGCGCCCACGCTCACTGACCCGCAGAGCACCGGTGACCCCGGGAAGGAGGACGACTCGTGGCACGCACGGATGAGAACCGCAGGGAACGACCCGAGGAACGTCTCGACTCCCCCAAGGGCATGCGCACCCGCGTCCTACCGACCCGACGCCGGGGTCGCGGTGACGCGTTCGGCCGCGCGACCGAGGGCATCGCACGCGCCATGGGCACCCCGTGGTTCCTCATCGGTCTGACGCTCTTCTGCGTGCTCTGGATGGGCTGGAACACCCTGACGCCGAAGTCGTGGCAGTTCGACTCCGCCGCGATCGGCTTCACCGCGCTGACCCTCGTGCTGTCGCTGCAGGCCTCGTACGCGGCGCCGCTGATCCTGCTCGCGCAGAACCGGCAGGACGATCGCGACCGCGTGCAGTTCGAGCAGGACCGGCAGCGCGCCGAGCGGAACCTCGCCGACACCGAGTACCTCGCCCGCGAGGTCGTCGCCCTCCGCCTGGCGATGCGCGACATGGCGTCGAAGGACTTCATCCGCGCGGAACTGCGGTCCCTGCTCGAAGAGCTCGACCGCCGCGACGGCGACCCCGAGGACCTCGACGAACTGGACGACCGCGAGCGGGACCGCGCGCGCAGCCAGGTGCACGACCGTGGCCGTGACCGCGGCCACGACCGTTCGGTGACGCGTGGCTGACGCCTCCCACCCGGAGGACGCGCTCGGCACGGCGGTCCTCGCTGCGCTCGGCCGCGTCATCGACCCGGAGATCCGCCGCCCCGTCACCGAGCTCGACATGATCCGTGGCGTCGACGTCCAGCCGGGAGGCTCGGTGCGCGTCGACCTGCAGCTCACGATCGTGGGGTGCCCGGCCGCCGACACCATCGAACGGGACGTCCGGGCCGCCGCAGGTTCCGTCGCGGGTGTTGCGGCGGTCGACGTCGACGTGTCCGTGATGGACCCCGCCGTGCGTCGTGCCCTCACGGAGCGGCTGCGCGAGGGCCGGCCGAAGGGCGTCCAGTTCACCCCGGACTCGCTGACCCGCGTGATCGCGGTGACGAGCGGCAAGGGCGGCGTCGGCAAGTCCACGGTGACGGCGAACCTGGCGGTCGCCCTCGCCCGCCGCGGGCAGCGCGTGGGCATCGTCGACGTCGACGTGCACGGCTTCAGCATCCCGGGCCTGATGGGCCTGACCGACGAGCACGGTGTGGCGCCACGCCCGACCCGCGTCGACAGCATGATCCTGCCGCCGGTCGCCCACGAGGTGAAGGTCGTCTCGATCGGCATGTTCGTCGACGACGTCTCCACGGCGGTGTCCTGGCGCGGGCCGATGCTGCACCGCACCGTCAACCAGTTCCTGTCCGACGTGTGGTTCGGCGACCTCGACGTGCTCCTGCTCGACATGCCGCCCGGCACCGGCGACGTCGCGATCTCCGTCGGCCAGCTGCTGCCGCACGCCGAGGTCCTCGTCGTCACCACCCCGCAGGCGGCTGCGGCGGACGTGGCCGAGCGGAGCGGGATCGTCGCCCGGCAGACCGGTCAGCGGGTGATCGGCGTCGTCGAGAACATGGCGGGGCTCGTGCAGCCGGACGGCACCGTGCTGCACCTCTTCGGCGAGGGCGGCGGGGACGAGACCGCCCGGCGGCTCTCCCGCGGGCAGGACGCCCCCGTGCCGGTGCTCGGCCGGGTGCCGCTCTCGGTGCCGCTGCGTGCCGGGGGTGATGCGGGCCTCCCGGTCGTCCTGGGTGACCCGACGGACGCCGCAGCGGTCGCACTCGACGCGGTGGCGGACCGGCTCACCGCGATGGGTCGCGGGCTGGCCGGCCGGAAGCTCGGACTGTCGCTGTCCTGACGGTCGGCGTCTGCCGTCCCGGCGTCGGGTCCGGTCGGCCCGAGGTCAGGTTGCCTCGGCGTCGTACGGTGCGGCTTCGCCGGCGGCCAGCGGCACGATCGGCGCGGGAGCCCGGACCTTCGCCGCCGTCACGGTCGCAGCGGCCGCAGCCGCCTCGGCACCGGAGGACGGGGAGTCCAGCAGGGCGTCCCGGATGATCCGACGCGGGTCGTACTGCCGCGGGTCCAGCTTCTGCCAGTCGACGTCGTCGAAGTCGGGGCCCATCTCCTCGCGCATCCGGTCCTTGGCGGTGTCCGCGAACCGGCGGACCGCCTTGACGAAGTCGGCGAGCTTCTGGGCGTACACGGGCAGCCGCTGCGGCCCGAGCAACAGCACGGCGATGATCCCGATGAGCAGGATCTTGTCGAGCTGGATGTTCACGGGAGCGAGCCTAACGCGTGGAGTCGACGAGTCACCCGTAGAGTTGACCGACGAGGAGTGTGCGTGTCAGAGAAAGACTCGAACTGGAAGTTCGCGGAGGACATCGTCTCCGAACCCGATGGTGTCGCCCGTGCCCGTGAGCGCTCTCTCGAACTCGGGGTCGAAGCCGTCTCACCCGCCATCGGTGCGCAGATGAGCGTGATCGCCGCCGCCTCGCGCGCGACGAGCATCATCGAGATCGGCACCGGACTCGGTGTCTCGGGTCTGTACCTCCTGGCAGGTGCACCGGATGCGACGCTGACGACGATCGACGTCGAGATCGACCACCAGCAGGACGCCCGCGACGCCTTCCTCGCCGCCGGCACCGCGCCCGGACGGGTCCGACTGATCCCGGGCCGTGCGGCGCAGGTCCTGCCGCGGATGAACGACGCATCGTACGACGTCGTCCTCATCGACGCCGACCCGGAGCACGTCATCGAGTACGTCGAGCACGGGCTGCGGCTGGCGAAGACCGGCGGCACCGTCCTCGTCCCGCACGCCCTGTGGCGCGGCAAGGTCGCGGACCCGGTCAAGCGCGACCGGGCGACGACGGACTTCCGGCTGCTCCTGACCGAGGTGTCGACCTCCGGTGCGGTCCGCAGCGCCCTGTCCCCCGCGGGCGACGGGTTGTTGCAGATGACGAAGCTCACCGACTGACCCTGGTCGTCCGGTGTGCCGGCCGGGAGGCGCGACTCACCCGAGGTGGCGCAGGTACCGTTCCGGGGCCTCCAGGAACGCCCGCTGGTTCCGCACGAGGTCCAGGTCTGCCCAGTCGCTCCGCCGGATGCCCCACTCGCCGACCTCCAGCACGGTGGCGTCCGGGAACGCGGCGAGCACCGGCGAGTGCGTCGACAGGATCACCTGCCCGACGCCGTCCTCGACGATGGACTGCAGGAGCGCGATCAGCGCCAGACAGCCCGAGAACGACAGCGCCGACTCGGGTTCGTCGAGCAGCCACAGCCCGGGCCACCGCGCCCGATCGATGACGAAGTCCAGGAACGACTCACCGTGACTGCGCTCGTGGAACTGCGGCTCAGCCCGCTTGGGGTTCGGGTTCTGCTCCAGGTAGGTGAAGAAGCCGTGCATGGTCTCCGCGCGCAGGAAGAACCCGCTGCGTGCTGCGCCGAAGTCGCGGACCAGTCGGATGTGTCGCCAGAGATCCGACTCGGACGGGCGTGTCGTGTGCCCGGACCCGGTCGATCCGCCCTCCGGAGCCATGCCGAACGCCAGCGCGATCGCCTCGACCAGCGTCGACTTCCCGACGCCGTTCTCGCCCACCAGGACCGTCACCGGGCCGAGTTCGAGGCCGTCGTCGAGGAGCTGCCGCACCGGGGCGAGCGTCGCCGGCCACTCGTCGCGCGGCATCGGGTCCGGGTCGAGGTACTCCTCGATGCGGCGGACCGGCTGGTTGCGGACGCGGTCGCGGGGCACGCGACCCATCATGCCGGGCGGGACCGACAGCCTCCAGTCCGCCGTGCGAGGCGACCGCCCTGCGGACCGAACCGGCCTGCAGGTGCACGGGATCGGGTGCACCGGGTCGGGCCGCATCGGGTCGGGCCGCACCGGGTCGGGCGCACCGGGCGCACGGAAGGCCCGGGACGTACGCGTCCCGGGCCTTCCGTGGTGGTGCGTCGACGAACTAGGCCGAGACGACCTCAGCCAGTGCGTCGTGGAGTTCCTTGGCCTCGGCGTCGTTGACCGAGACCACCAGGCGGCCTCCACCTTCGAGCGGAACCCGCACGATGATGAGTCGACCCTCCTTGACAGCCTCCATCGGCCCGTCGCCGGTCCTCGGCTTCATTGCTGCCATCAGATGTCCCCTTTCGTGCAGTACGAACAGGGGCCATTATCCCGTAGACAGGCGTGACTGCGAAACCGCCCAGCTCGGGGGTGTTCGCCGTGGACAGCCGGACAGGTCACGGCGGGGTCCAGTCGTATCCGTCCACCCACCAGCAGTAGTACAGCCAGGTCCATTGCAGGACGACCGCCAGGACCACCATCGCGACCCGGTAGACCCGCGATCGAGGCAGAGCGACGACGCCGAGCAGCGGGGCGATCGGCAGCAGGATCCGCCACGTGCTGGACTGCGGGAAGAAGACCGCCAGCAGGTAGACCAGGTAGGCGAGACCCCAGAGCCGCAGCTCGAGTCCGATGCGCCGAGCAGCCGGCTGGAACACCACGGCCACGAAGCCGACGAGCACCACGACGAGCAGGATCGTGCCCGCGGGCTGGTGGAACCACCAGCCGAAGCCCTGCACCCAGGGGGCGAACGGCACGAGTTCACCCCAGCCGATGTACGACGACCGCCAGGCGAGCTCGGTGTCGGTGTACGCGCGGGGCACACCGGTGGCAGCCCAGGCGATGGCGGGCCAGGCGAAGCCGACCAGCCCGGACACCACCGCGACGACCGCCGGGGCCACCGCCGTCCGCAGCGTCAGTCGCTCGGGCATCCGCAGCCAGGCCGGGCGGAGCACCCCGACGACCACGAACAGCCCCATCAGCAGCGCGAACGCCAGACCGGTCGGACGAGTGATGCCGAGCAGCAGGACCACGGGCAGCATCGCCCAGTACCGCCGCTGCACCAGGAGCAGCAGCGCCACCAGCAGGAGCAGCAGCCCCATCGCCTCGGCGTAGGCCACCTGGAACATCACCGAGACCGGCGCGAAGCAGAACAGCACCGTGGCGAAGGTCGCCCGCGCCGGATCGAGGAAGCGCCCCATCAGCCGGCGGAAGACCAGCGCCGCACCCCAGCCGGCGAGCAACGACACCGCGACGGCAACGAGCTCGAACGAGGCACCCGTGACCGTCATGAGCGCCCGCACCGTGAACGGGTACGCGGGCATGAACGCCCACGCGTTCTCGGTCACGTGCCCGGCCGCGTCCACCGGCAGCGTCGACGGGTAGCCGGACGCCGCGATCACCCGGTACCAGGCGCCGTCCCAGATCGAGGCGAACGACAGGTACGACGGGCGCTGCACCGTGAACGAGTTCGCGGTCTGGATCTGGGCGAAGCCGGTCATCAGCACCGTCGTCACGACGCGAGAGAGCGTGTAGACCACGGTGATCCGCAACCACCAGGGCAGCAGCCGCCACCGGACGACCACCCACGTCAACGCCGCTCCTGACGACCGTGCGCGCTGCGCGGCCCAGGAGGCGGTGGTCACGCCGTCAGCCACCGCCGCAGTCCGTCCTCGACGGCCGTGATCTGGGCGACGGGCACCTGCTCGTCGTCGTGGTGCGCGAACACCGGCTCGCCGGGACCGTAGTTGACCGCCGGCACGCCGAGCGCCGAGAAGCGGGCGACGTCGGTCCAGCCGTACTTCGGGCGGGGTTCGGGGCCGCCGACAGCGGCGACGAACTGCTGCGCGAGCGGGGCGTCGAGGCCCGGGCGGGCACCGGCGGCCAGGTCGACGATCGTCACGTCGTAGCCGTCGAACAGCTCGCGGATGTGCGCCACCGCTTCGTCGGCGGAGCGCGAGGGTGCGAAGCGGTAGTTGACGTGGACCATCGCCTCGTCCGGGATCACGTTGCCGGCGATGCCGCCCGAGATGCCGACGGCGTTGAGTCCTTCGCGGTACTCGAGGCCGTCCACCGTCACGGTGCGCGGCTCGTACGCGGCGAGGGTGGCCAGGATCGGGGCGGCCTTGTGGATCGCGTTGTCGCCGATCCAGCTGCGCGCACTGTGGCTGCGCTTGCCGAACGTGCGGACCTCGGCGCGGAGGTTGCCGTTGCAGCCGCCCTCGATCTGCGCTCCCGACGGCTCCCCCAGGATCGCGAAGTCACCGGCGAGCAGCTCGGGCCGTGTGCGGGCCAGACGCCCCAGGCCGTTCAGCGCGTCGCTGACCTCTTCGTGGTCGTAGAAGACCCACGTCACGTCGACGTTCGGCGCGACCAGGTCCACGGCGAGCTTGAGCTGCACCGCGCAGCCGGCCTTCATGTCGACGGTCCCCCGACCCCAGAGGATCTCGGTGCCGTCGTCGGCGGTGCGGAACTCGGTCGGCAGGTTGTCGTTGAGCGGCACCGTGTCGATGTGACCCGCGATGACCACCCGGCGGTCACGGCCGAGCTGCGTGCGGGCGACGATGGCGTCCCCGTCGCGGACCACGTCGAGGTGGTCGAGCGGGGCGAGGGCGGCCTCGATCGCGTCGGCGAGCGCGCCTTCGTTGCCGGACACCGATTCGATGTCGCAGATCGCGCGGGTGATGTCGATGGACGAGGCAGAGAGGTCGAGCGGCTGCGGCATGCGGGCAGCCTACCGATCGTTCCCCGCAGGTCGGCGGTTCTGCACAGGCCCACAGGTCGCTTCCCGTCATCTGTTCTCCTCCTTTCGTGCTCTGGTCGGAGTTCTCCACAGGAGTCCGGGTGGACGGTCTCCCGGACGGGCCGCTCGGTACCCTCGGAGGGTGACCGAGACGACTCCGCAGCCTGCCCCGCCCCGCCCCACGCACGCCTGGGGTCACGGCCTCGCGACGATCGCCGCCGACGGCACCGTGCTCGACACCTGGTTCCCCGCGACGCACCTCGGGCCGCTGCCGGCCGATGCCGCGGTCCCGACCGAGCTCACCGCGGCCGTCGGCGACGACCCCCGCCGTGACGTCCGCATCGAGACGACCACCGTCGAGATCGTCATCGACGACGCTCCCGCCAGCACGCCGGACGCGTACCTGCGCCTGCATCTGCTGAGCCACCTGCACGTGCGCCCGAACGAGATCTCGCTCGACGGCGTCTTCGGCCACCTGCCGATCGTCGCGTGGACGAACGCCGGCCCGGTGCACCCCGACTCCTTGACACGCCTGCGTCCGGGCCTGCAGCGCGCCGGCATCGCCGTGCACGCGATCGACAAGTTCCCGCGCCTGCTCGACTACGTCGTCCCGGACCGGGTCCGGATCGGCGACGCCAACCGCGTCCGCCTCGGCGCCCACCTGGCGCCGGGCACCACGGTCATGCACGAGGGCTTCGTCAACTTCAACGCCGGCACCCTGGGCAACGCGATGATCGAGGGCCGCGTGTCCCAGGGCGTCGTCGTCGGCGAGGGTACCGACGTCGGCGGCGGTTCGTCGATCATGGGGACGCTCTCCGGCGGCGGCACCCACCGCGTCCGACTCGGCGCGCGGGCCCTGCTCGGTGCGAACGCCGGACTCGGGATCTCGCTCGGCGACGACTCCGTGGTCGAGGCCGGGCTGTACGTCACCGCGGGCACCAAGGTCGTCCTGGTCGGTGCGGCCCCGAACCCCGACGGCACCCCGCGCACCGTGAAGGCCGCCGAGCTGTCGGACGCGCCGAACGTCCTGTTCCGTCGCAACTCCCTGACCGGTGCGGTCGAGGCGCTGCAGCGGAAGGGCGAGGGGATCCAGCTGAACACGGCGCTGCACGCCTGACCGGGGGCGCCCAGCAGGACCGCACGTCGGTCTCGGGCGTACCAGCGCGACCGACGGGAGGCCCGTCACACGTCCGACGGGCGGGTGACGGGCCTCCCGTCCGTCCGCGCACCTGACGCGCGCCGAGCGGGAGCCGCGCGCCCTCCCGCGAGCGGGCGGAATGCCAGGGCACGCACGAATGCGCCGCGCGGAGCGCGAGCGGGCGAGACACCAGGGCACCGAGCCTCCGAGCCCTGGTGTTCCGCCCGCTCGCGCACTCGCCAACCCCGCCAGCCCACGGACGGGCGGACGGTCCCGCGGAGGGCGAGCGGGCGAGATACCAGGGCGCCACGCCGCTGAGCCCTGGTGTTCCGCCCGCTCGCACCCACCAGTCCCATCAGCCCCTCTGAGCGGCCGACCGCTGGCAACGCCGGCGGCGCGGGGCGGGCCCCCCGGAGCGCCAAACCCGCCAGCCCGCGAGCGGCTGACCGTTGGCAACGCCGGCGGCGCGGGGCGGGCCCCCCGGAGCGCGAGCGGGCGAAATAGCAGGGCGCCACGCCTCCGCACCCTGGTGTTCCGCCCGCTCGCGCACCCATCAGCCCCATCAGCCCATGGGCGACCGGTCGGACAGCCGACTGGCGAGACCGGCAGCGTGGAGCGGACCTCGCGGAGCGCGAGCGGGCGGAAGGCCAGGGCGGCGCGCCTGCGCACCCTGGTGTTCCGCCCACTCGCGCGGTCCGCGGCCCCGTCACGCCCCCACCCCGGGACCACCGATGTCACCGATCGGAGACGTCTCGCGGCGGACGGCCCGTGACAGGCTCCCGGCGGCCCTGTCCCGACCGAAGGAGTCGTCATGACCCCGCTCTCCCCCACCTCCCGCCGAGCCGCTCGCATCGGCACCTGTGGACTCGTCCTCGCCTCGACCGTGTTCGGCACGGTCCTCGTCCCGGGAGCCGCGCAGGCCGCACCCTCCCCTGACGTCACCGCGTCCCTCCGCACCACGGTCGTCTCCGCCGCCGTCACGGACGCGGTGTTCACCTTCCACAACGCCGGATCGACGCCGGCCACCCCGTCCGTCGAGTTCGACCTGGCGACGGGGATGGTGCACAACCGCCTCGGTGCCCGCGTCGACATGGCGACGGACGGCACGCACGTGCGGATCGCGCCCTCGGGAACGCTCGAACCGGGCTCGACGGTCGAGGTGCCGCTGTACCTGCTCAACGCCGCCGGTGCCCTGCCGGAGCGCTGCTCCGTCGACGGTGCCGCCGTGACCGGGTGCTCGGCCGACGACGCGAGCGAGACGCCCGGAACCGGAACGCCCGAAACCGAAACCCCCGGCACCGAAACCCCAGGCACAGAAACGCCCGAAACCGAAACCCCAGGAACCGGAACGC